>NZ_JBFTQG010000039.1:0-67420 GCF_056398885.1 Cupriavidus sp. 01T418 | reverse complement strand
GAGCTCGATGTCGAACACATCGATGCCGGCGAATTTCTTGAACAGGCAGCCCTTGCCTTCCATCACCGGCTTGCCGGCGAGGGGACCGATATCGCCCATGCCGAGCACAGCGGTACCGTTGGTGATCACCGCCACCAGGTTGCCGCGCGAGGTGTACTCGGCGGCCATCGCCGGATCCTTGGCGATTTCCTCGCAGGCGTAAGCCACGCCGGGCGAGTAGGCCAGGGATAGGTCGCGCTGGTTGGACAGTGCCTTGGTCGCGTTTACCTGGATCTTGCCCTTGGTCGGGCTGCGGTGGTACTCCAGCGCGGCCAGGCGCAATTGCGCTTCAGGACTATTGGGGGCATGTTGCGGTGCATCACCGCCGGTCTTGCTGGTCATTATGCTCGTCCAGGAAGTGGCCCGGCCAGTGCCCGCCGGGGCCGCGCAGGTCGTATCCGGCGTGCTTGCCGGAATCTTCCATTGCAGCTCTGAAAAACGGGCGCCGGCAGCTCGGGCCGAAAAATCGAGCCATCAATCTAGCTCACGCAAGCCCGGCGCGAAGCCCCTCCCACAAGGGCATCCAGGGTTTTAAGGCCTTTCGCCGGACAATTCAGTTTCTACCCGCGCACGGGCAATGCCCTGTCTCCTCCTTCGGTCTGATCGCTATTTGTCATCCGGGTCCAGCGGCAATGTCACTCGCCGGGGTATTCACGCGTCCGCCGAAAATGGATGAGCAAACGCCCTCGCGGCGAAGTTTACAAGCCCCTGTACTATGTCATTGAACGTAAACGAATTTCTTCATGCCGCAGTCGGGCTGCGTTTTGTATAAGGAGATGGGTTATAGCTCACTAGATGACGACAAGAACAAGAGTGATAATTTCCTTGGTTGCAGGTAGATAAACTGGACTGACACCTCCTAATCCAGTAGTCATCGTTTTTTACCTACGACCCAGAGGCTGACTGGGATCGGATCTGCGTGCGACTCCTCGTCTCGCACTGCCGCGTCCCCCTACGCAACGCCTACGTAATAGCGCCAATGTGCCAAGGCACGAACTCATTCTGGCCGTACCCGTGCATCTCGCTCTTGGACGCATGGCCTGACGCCGTGGCGAGCATGAGCTGAAAAATTTCTTCTCCGAGTTCATCGATGGATCGTGTGCCGTCGAGAACCGACCCACAGTTGATATCGATGTCCTCCTCCTGTCGCAGCCATAAGGTGGTGTTGGTACCCAGTTTCAATGATGGCGACGGCGCACAACCGTAAGCAGATCCGCGCCCGGTTGTAAAGCAGATCAGGTTGGCACCGCCCGCGACCTGACCGGTTGCCGACACCGGATCGTAACCGGGGGTATCCATGAAAACCAGGCCGCGGGCATGGACCCTCTCGGCGTACCGGTATACGTCGACAAGATTCGTGGTTCCCCCTTTCGCAACCGCGCCGAGCGATTTCTCGAGGATTGTCGTGAGTCCCCCCGCCTTGTTACCCGCCGAGGGATTGTTGTTCATATTGGCATTCATGCGCGCGCAATAGGCCTCCCACCAACGGATCCGCTCGATGAGTTTTTCGCCGACATCGCGCGACGCCGCACGGCGTGTCAGTAGATGTTCCGCGCCGTATATCTCGGGGGTTTCGGAAAGGATCGCTGTACCGCCATGCGCGACCAGCCGATCGACGGCCGCGCCGAGTGCCGGATTCGCGCTGATGCCGGAATAGCCATCGGACCCGCCGCATTGCAGACCGACCACCAGATGGCTGGCATCGACCGGCTCGCGCCGCACGTTGTTGGCTACAGGCAACATCGCCTTTACCTGCTCGATGCCAGCCGCTACCGTGCGCGCCGTCCCGCCCAGCGCCTGGATTGTCATCGTCCGCAGCGTGGCACCAGGCGCCAGGCCTTGGCGCTCCATCAGTCCATCAATCTGATTGGTCTCGCAACCCAGGCCGACAATCAGCACCGCGGCAAAGTTCGGATGCCGCGCGTAGCCGCCAAGGGTGCGCCGGATCAAGTCCAGGCCCTCGCCTTCCGCGTCGATCGCGCAGCCCTGCCCGTGCGTCAGGGCGACCACGCCATCCACGTTGGGGTACGCCGCCAGCGCTTCCGGATGGATGTCGCGGCGAAAGTAGTCGGCGACGGCGCGAGCGGCCGTTGCCGAGCAATTGACCGACGTCAGGATACCGATATAGTTGCGCGTCGCGACACGCCCGTCGGCGCGCAAGATGCCCATGAACTGCGCACGCGGCGCGGTGGCCCGCGACGGCCCTGCGTCGGCGCCGAAGGCATAGTCCCGCTCGAATTCGCCCATGGCGAGATTGTGCGTGTGGACATGCTCGCCCGCCTCGATGCCTCGTGTCGCGAAGCCGATGATCTGCCCATAGCGCCGCACGGGCGCGCCGGAGGCGATACCGCGCACGGCGAGCTTGTGGCCTGCCGGAACCAGTCCACGTACGAGAAGGCCCGTGCCGATTTGCATGCCTGAAACCAACTGACTCCGCGCGATGACGACGTCGTCGTTCGGGTGCAAGCGCACGACGGGCTCCGGGGCCGCTACGGTAGTTCCTGTCATTTCGTTATCCATCGTGAAATTCATGCTGCAACCTCCATGCCCTTTTCGGCACGCTTACTTCTTCAACGCATCTCAGATGCAGGACACTACCGGGTTACCGCGTTGGACGAACCGAACGGCACTGCCGATGCGCGGCGTGCATGCGCACCAATGCTTAACAGGAGCAATACGCCGACCACTCCCGCGGACGCCAGGGCAAGCATCCCTGCCTGCTGGCTGTGAAAGAGTGCCTCCACAGCGGTCTTCAAAGTCGGTGCGATAAAGCCACCGAGATTGCCGAGCGCACCGATCAACGCGATGCCGCTCGCCGCGGCGGTGCCGCTCAGATACGCGGTAGGAAGGGTCCAGAAGAGCGGCTGGACAACCACGAAGCCGACCGTTGCGATACAGAAGGCGATGAGCACCGGCGCAAGGTGCTGGCCAAGCGTGGAGAGCGCGATGCCTGCGGCCGCCATCGCCAGCATGGCAATGGCAAATTGCCGGTGCTTGCCCTTGGCATCCGCCAGGCCCGTGATGAAGCGCAAGGCGATCAGCGCACATAGCCAGGGAATGGCGGTCAAAAGCCCAACCTTCGAACCGATCGCCGTGGCCGTCAGATCGGAAATCCGTGTCGGGAGATAGAAGATAACGCCGTAAACACTGACCTGGATCGCGAAGTAAATCGCGACGAAACGCAGCACCTGCCAGTTGCGCAGCGCACGTAGCGCAGTAGCCGGGCCATGCGCAATCTTTTCGCGGTCTTCGGCAGCGATGGCTGCCTCCAGGACACGTTTCTCGTCGGACGTGAGCCACTTGGCGTCGCGCGGTTTGCTGACCAGGTAGAAGAACGCGATGATGCCGGCAAGCGAAGCCGCAAGGCCTTCGATGATGAACATCCACTGCCAGTTGCGCAGCCCCAGTTGCCCGCCCATGACTTCCAGCAGGAAGCCGGACAAAGGGCTGCCGAGGACGAGCGCAACTGGCAAGCCGAAATAGTAGACGCCAAGCGCCTTGCCGCGCTCGCGCGCCGGGAACCAATAGGTCGAGTAAAGGATCACGCCGGGCGAAAAGCCTGCCTCCGCCACGCCCAGGATGAGGCGCAGCACGTAGAACGAGGTCTCGTCGTGCGCGAACATCATCGCGGCCGATGCCAAGCCCCAGGTCACCATGATCCGGCTCAACCACACCTTAGCGCCGACCCGATGCAGCATCAGGTTGCTCGGGATCTCGAACACCGCATAGCCAATGAAGAAGATCCCCGCGCCAAGCGCAAACGCCGCATTTCCGATATTCGAATCGACCTGAAGGGCCTGCTTGACGAAGCCGACGTTCGACCGGTCGAGCATGGACAGTGCAAACATCAGAGCGAGGAACGGCGTGAGGCGCAGGCGCGCCTTGCGCACCGCACTCGCCAGCGCACCATCTGTAGCGTGTTCAACTTGCATCATTCATCTCCAGTACGAGGCCGCAGGTGGCAGCTTCGTCTTTTTTGCAATGCGCACGTCTGGCGCGCTTGTGCTTCTCTCGAGCAGCGCGTTATCGAGCAAACCGCGCGCCGTGAGGTTGGTCATCAGCGCGCGCAGGCAAAAGCGTCCAGGGTACGATGCGATCGCGTGTTGGCGGTTTGTCCTGACAGGCCCACAAAATCATCACCGGTCAGTCGCCCGGCTATCCGGCGGCGAAGGCCGAGAGCCCCGAGCACGCCAACGTCAGGCACGTGTTCGTCGGAGCCAGCGCCCCCGGGTCACGGAGTTTGACGGAGACGGCAAACAGAAGAAAGCGATCGTCAGATCGATTAACAAAAAAATTATTTTGGTTTTGGCGGCGCCCGGCCGCGCGAGTCAGCGGGCTGCTAGCGCTGGTTATCCGTGCCGAAGGCATCTACTTGAGGACAGGATGCTCGACTGGCAAGCTCCAGGACTTGCGACCGTAATGTCGCTACGATTGATACTGCGTAGCCGCGCAATAGAGGCAGCCATCGCAGTGAGCCACCGGGGACAGTGCGAAAGTACCAGTTTTGCTGAGCGCCCAAAAAAACACTGCGATCGGCAGGCGCGAGGGTGCGGGTGCAGCGGGGTTACGGACAACTCGGCAATTGCCGAAGGAGAGGCGTCTCTATCCCGACTAGCCGACGATCTGCGATAGCGCTCCGCCAACCCGGGGAGGCTGGCTGGAGCGAAGGAGCGAAGCCAGAGGGATCTGTCGCAGTTGGCATTCAGCAGTATTTGACGATGTTGCATTCAGAGCCGTGAGACCGCCATGCATCCGAAAATCGCGGAATCCGGTTCCAGGATCCCGACGGTGACTGCTTGTGCAGCTCGCCGCAAGGGTGCTACATGCCGCGGCGAACCCTTGCCCCCCGTGCGCGTATTTGCGCTTACGTCAACACCTGGCCGCCATCGACCACCAAGGTTTGGCCGGTGATCCAGCCTGCGTGCGCGCTGGCGAGAAATAGCACCGCGCTGGCGACCTCGCCTGGCGTCCCGAGCCTGCCGAACGGAACCGAACGCAGTATCCGCTCATACAGCATGGGATCGGACGTCTTGCGCTGTTCCCACGATCCGCCGGGAAATTCAATCGAGCCTGGCGCAACCGCGTTGACACGGATCCGATCCGGCGCGAGTGTCAACGCATGGGAAGCCGTATAGTGCATGACCGCCGCCTTGATCGCCGCGTAAGACTGGGTACGTGACGACGGTCGTAGCGCTGAGATGGACGTCACATTGACGATGGCGGCATTGGCCGACAGCCGCAGGAACGGCAGTGCGGCATGCCCTGCGCGCACCGTTGCCAACAGGTCGACCTGGATGCCGACCTCCCAGCCGGCTTCGGTATCCCCGCCTCCGAAGCCGGACGCGTTATTGATCAAAATGTCGATGCCACCGAGCGCCTCGCCGGCTGCTGCAATGTAAGCGCTGATCGCCTCGCCGTCAGCGAGATCGCAAGGTGCGGTATGGACTGGATGGCCATAAACGTCCAGCTCGGCCTCGATGGCTTTCAATCCTTCCAGATTGCGTGCGCATACCGACACTGCAGCGCCAGCCTGCGCGAACGCGAGCGCGATGCTGCGGCCGATGCCACGCGAGCCCCCAGCGACGACGACGCGCTTACCGTTGAATTCGAACCCCATTTATTTGCCTCCAGGCAGTGACGTGGGGGGCAGTATGGCCGAAATTTTTAGAAGCCGCACAACCACGAATTCCGCATCGGCTGCGTCGAATACCGCCCATAGGGATCCAGAACCATCCCAAAGCAGGCTTGCGAAGCTTCCCCAACATGATGACGAAATCGGTTAAACCAGCACCCTGAGAACCTGGCTCCGGCGCCGGCTGGACAAATCCAAGCCGATGATTGGCTCAGGATCTCGATGCGGATCATTCAATTCAGCTTAACAATAGATTCCCAGGCATTTAACCACGGAGACGGCTTGGCTGACTACAGTGGCTACATACGCACCGGTCTCACCTTCACCGCGCGCCGACGCCGCGACGGAGGATATGGGCTGGTCTGCACGATAGACGGCACGGTGTTGCCAGGCTATTTGCTGAGTGGCGCCAACCAGGAGCACGGCATCGTGTCGCGCGAAGGTGGACCCGATGCGGACGTCTCCCATCGATTTCCCGTAGGCACGCGCCTGCGCATTCTTCCGAATCACGCCTGCGCAACAGGAGCGCAGTTCCCCGAGTACCGAGCGCTCGCTGAGGGCGGGAAGCTCACGACCTGGGAGCGTTTCCATGGCTGGTGAGTTGCGCGGCGACGTACGCGTCGTCACTCCGGCAGGCTTGGCCAGCGCGGGCAGCCGTTGTAGCACCCGCATCGATCGGCCGGTGCAGGCGCGTTCAATCGCGCAGGGAGGGGGCCAATCCTGACACGCAACGCCACACTCACTGTTCCCTCGGAAATCGCCTCAAGCGATTCACCACCGCTTTCGCTGCTTTTGCCTTTGGTGCGGCCTGCAGTCTCACCTCGTCCGTCCAGGCGGCGGAGGACCCATGGCCCCATAAGCCAGTCACCGTGATCGTCCCCTCTGCTGCCGGTGGATCGGGCGACGTACTGAGCCGTATCGTCCTGAGTCACCTCGCGAGAGCGACCAACGCCAATTTCGTCGTCGACAATCGCCCGGGCGCCGCAGGCAACATCGGCATGGCGATGGTCAAGCGCGCCGCGCCGGACGGGTACACGATTGGCTATGGCAATATCAACACCCTGGCCGTCAACCCCGGCCTGTTCAGCAAGCTTCCCTATGATCCGCAAAGGGACTTTGTGCCCGTGGGCCGCATGTTCTCGATCTACAACCTGCTCGTGGTTCGTGGCGACTCCCCGATCAAGAACGTCGCCGAACTGATTGCGCTGGCCAAGAAGGAGCCCGGCAAGCTGTCATATGCCGCGGCCGGTACCGGCAGCAGTGGCCACATGGGCGGCGAGTTGTTCAAGAAGATGGCCGGCATCGATGTGTTGTTCATCCCGTACAACGGTGACCCGCCGTCCCTCACCGACCTCGCCGGTGGCCGGCTTGACTACACGTTTACCAATGCCTCGGTCGCATGGCCGCTAGTCAAGAGCGGCAAGCTGCGCGCGCTGGCGATCACCAGCCGCGAGCGTAATTCACTGTATCCCGATCTGCCGACCCTGGACGAGTCCGGCCTGAAAGGCTACGAGAACGTCTCGTGGGGCGGTCTGGTATTTCCCAAGGGGACACCACAGCCGATCGTTGACCGGGTTAGCGCTGCGCTGGAGAAAGTGCTGAAGAGCGACGCCTTGCGCAAGGAACTGGCCGACGCCAACGCATCGGCAGGCACCGGCACCCGCGAAGAGTTCGTGCGATTCATCGCCAGCGAGCAGAAAAAATGGGCCAGCCTCATCGAAACCGCGCATATCCCAAAACAGAACTAAGCATCCAGAACCGAGCATCCCGACGACCATGTCCAGCCCCCGCATTGCAATCCTAGGCTTTGCTATCGAATCGAACCGGTTTGCCCCGGTTTCCACGCGCGCCGATTTCATGGACCGCGCTTACCTGGCCGGCGACGCGTTGCTGGCGGATGCCCGCGGTCCCGCACCTGCCATGACGCCGGAGATCCCCGCCTTCGTCCGGCGCATGGATGCCAGCGGTGCATGGACCCCCGTGCCGATCCTGTTCGCCAACGCAGAATCGGGTGGCCCCGTGGATCACGCTTTCTTCGCTGAGACGCTGGCAATCTTCGAGCAGGGACTACGTGCCGCCTTGCCGTTGGACGCGGTCTACATCTGCGAACATGGCGCCGCCATTACCACCGAGGAGGATGACCCGGACGGGCTCGTCTTCGAAATGGCGCGGTCCATCGTTGGCCCCCTGGTGCCCATCGTAGCCACCGTCGATCTGCATGCGAATGTGTCAGACCGGATGGTCGACAACGTCGATACGCTCATTTCCTATCGCCGCAATCCCCATACCGACATGGCCGAACGGGGGACGGACGCGGCCGAAGTGCTGATGGAACTGCTGCGAGGCATGCGCGTGACCGTGGCGCACGTTCGCATGCCCGTTTGCGCACCGCCGACGCAGTTGTTGACCGCGCCAGGCACTGGGCCGTACGCGGACATGATCCAGGCGGCAGAAGCATTGGATGATCCACGCATCGTCAATATTTCGGCCCTGGGCGGATTCGTCTTCGGGGACACACCAAAGAATGGCATGACGGTGATCGTTTCGACCCGGAACGATGCAGGGTTCGCGCAACGGACGGCCTTGGACCTGCTCACGCCGGCATGGGCAGGGCGGGCCGCCTTCACGCCCGTGTTGGTGCCGCTGGAGCAAGCCGTGGCCCTGGCCAGGGCGGCCGGCGGCGATCCTTCGCTGCCCGCGGTACTCCTGGCCGATGTGGCCGACAACCCCGGCGGCGGCGGGCGCGGCAACACGCCATTCCTCCTGCAGGCGCTGTTGGAAGGGGACGTCAGCGACGCCATCCTGGGCGTCGTCACGGACCCGTCACTGAGCGCTGAAGCGCATGCGCTTGGCGTCGGTGCCTCTTTCACCGCCCGCTTCAATCGCGCGGAAACCGCCACGTACTCCGAACCGTTCAGCGCGGCTGCTACAGTGCTGCGCTTGCATTCGGGCAAAGGGGTCGGGCGCCGGGGCCAGTTGGCCGGCTGCAGCTTCAACCTGGGCTCCTCGGCTTTGCTGCAGGTTGGAGGTGTGCAGGTGGTGGTGATCAGCAACCGTCATCAATGCCACGAGCCCATGTTCTTCGAAATGTTCGGCATCGACATCGCGGCCGCGCGCACTGTGGTGGTGAAGTCGCGCGGCCATTTCCGCGCCGCGTTCGACGAATTTTTCAAGCCGGAGCAGATACTCAGCGTGGATGCCCCCGGGCTGACATCGCCGGTATTGTCCCGTTTCGACTTCCAGCGTCTGCCCCGACCCGTCGTCCCCATTGATGCCATGACGGAATGGACGCCGCGCGTGCGCCTGTTGTCCAAGCCGCGCGGCTTGGTGTGATGCTGGCTATCACGGCTTTGACTCCCCGATAAGGATAGGTCTTTACGCATGGATGCAGTGATCTTGGTTGTGGCAATTGGCGCTATTGTTGCGGGCTTCGTTCAAGGGCTGTCTGGCTTCGCCTTTGGTCTCACTGCAATGTCATTCTGGGCCTGGTCGCTGGATCCTAAACTGGCCGCGGCAATGGCCGTTTTTGGAGCGTTGACGGGGCAGATCATTGCCGCGGTAACCATGCGCCGAGGATTGAAGCTGGGTAAGCTGTTGCCTTTCCTGGTCGGCGGCCTGGTGGGCATACCGATTGGCGTCGCGATTCTTCCAGCGCTCGACCTTCAACTCTTCAAGGCTCTCCTGGGTACGTTCCTGGTGCTGTGGTGCCCGACGATGCTTGTCGCACGAAACCTGCCGGCAATCATGGCGGGTGGGAGGTTAGCCGACGGGATCGTGGGTGGCCTCGGGGGGGTCATGGGCGGCATCGGGGGCTTCACCGGCACAATCCCTACACTGTGGTGCACGTTGCGGGGATTCGACAAGGATGAACAGCGTGCAATCATTCAGAATTTCAATCTCGCCCTGCTGCTTGTGACGATGGCCATCTACGTGGAAAAGGGAATCGTGACACGTGAAATGCTGCCGATGTTTGCAATCGTCGGGCCGGCGATGCTGATTCCCACTCTCCTGGGCGCGCGTCTGTATGTTGGCATTTCGGAGGCAACGTTCCGCAAGATTGTGTTGAGCCTGCTCGCGGCCTCCGGGGTCGCGTTGCTGGCATCGTCCGCTCCACATTTGCTTCAGCGTTTGGCGTAGGGATGCTTTAGGGAAGGGCACTCTCCCGCGCTTCCAACGCTCATGTGTTGTCACGTGTTCGCCGAGCGGATCATGTCGATCAGTTGACGCAGGCCGGGCAGCGTCTGCCGCCGGCTCGGGTAGTACATCACCATGGGCGGACCGGCGACCGACCATTCCGGCAGCACCACTTCAAGCCGACCGGCCGCGATGTCGTCGGCGACGCGGCGTTCGAGGCAGTACGCGAGCCCGACACCGTTTAGCGCGGCATCGACGACCGTGTCGGATTCGTTCGCACTCATTGAGCCAGGCACGTCGAGTTCGAGCGCCTGCGGGCCATGGCCGAGTTCCCACCGATACAGCGAGTTGTCGCCGATGCGCATCCGGATGCACGAGTGGCACATCAGGTCGTCTGGCTTGCCTGGCCGTCCGCGCCGCGCCAGGTATGCTGGAGATCCCACTACCACCCAGCGCAACGGTGGCGTCAGAGGCACTGCGATCATGTCACCTGCGACCGTGTCGCCGTAGCGGATGCCGGCATCGAAGCCGTCGGCAATGATGTCGATCAGGCGATCGTCGACCGTGATGTCGAGCTGGATGTCAGGATACGCATCGAGGAATGCTGGCAGGATCGGGCCGATCAGCAGACGTGAGCCATCGCGCGGCACATTGATTCGCAATCGGCCGACCGGCGATGTGCGGTAGCGTTCGAGATGATCGATTGCTGCTCCGATAGTCTCAAAGCCCTTTTCGAGCTGTTCTGCCAGTGCGCTGCCGGCCGCAGTCGGCAGCACCGAGCGACTGGTTCGGTTGAGCAGCTTCACGCCGAGCCTGGTTTCGAGTTTGCGCATCGTGTGGCTCAGCGCCGACGTCGACACACCCAATTCGACAGCCGATTGCCGGAAGCTGCGCCGGCGGCAGATGGTGAGGAAAACATTCAGATCCGCAAGTTCGGAACGCGTGAAAGCTGGCATGGGAGACCGGAGTGGGGAAGGGGCAAGAGGGAAGGGGGCGGGGCCGCTTATGTCAATGGAGCGTTGAATTCAACTCAACGAGATATGAGTTAGATTCTACGCGTGCAGGGCGGCGGGAGATGGCAGGCCGACGCCCCGGAGCCAACCACCGAATGGAGTGATTGAACATGAACGTCGAGACGACACATATTGAAGGCATCCCGATCCCGGTATCGCGCATCGGATTGGGCACCTGGGCGATAGGCGGCTGGATGTGGGGCGGAACTGACGACGATGCGTCCGTGGCGACGATCCGCAACGCGCTCGATCAGGGCATCAATTTGATCGACACCGCACCGGTCTATGGCTTCGGCCATTCCGAAGAGGTGGTTGGCAAGGCGCTGACCGGCATGCGCGAGCGTGCGGTGATCGCGACCAAGGTTGCGCTCGAATGGGGCGATGGCGGGGTGCGGCGCAACGCGACACCGGCGCGTATCCGACGGGAAATAGAGGATTCATTGCGCCGGTTGCGCACCGACTACATTGACCTGTATCAGGTGCACTGGCCGGACACACTGGTGCCATTCGCGGAAACCGCGGCCGAACTGGAAAAACTCCGCGCCGAAGGCAAGATACTCGCCATCGGCGTCAGCAACTATTCGCCCCGGCAGATGGACGCGTTTTCGGCGGCCACGCCGCTCGCGGCAGTCCAGCCTCCATACAACCTGTTCGAGCGCGCGATCGAAGCTGACGTACTGCCGTATGCGCGCGAGCATGGACTTGCCGTGCTGGCTTATGGTGCGCTTTGCCGTGGCCTGCTGTCCGGGCGAATGAACCCGTCCACAACGTTCGACGGCGATGACCTGCGCAAGGTGGACCCGAAGTTCCACCAGCCGCGTTTCGCGCAGTACCTGGCGGCCGTCGATGCGCTCGCAGTGCTGGCTCGCGAGCGCCATGGCAAATCGGTGCTGGCGTTGGCGATCCGCTGGATTCTCGACCAGGGACCGACCATTGCGCTGTGGGGTGCGCGTCGTCCGGACCAGTTGCGCGGCATCGACGACGCGTTTGGATGGGTATTGAGCGCGCAGGACAAGGCCGATATCGATGCGTTGCTCGCACAGCATGTGACGGATCCAGTCGGTCCGGATTTCATGGCACCGCCCGCACGGCGACTTGAAACCTGAAGTCAACCACCAAATCCATCGGGCAGCGGTCTGAGCGCTGCCTTGTCAGCCTGGTTCATCATTCGGAGTTTCATCATGCAGATTGGTTTCATAGGGCTTGGCTCAATGGGCGGCGCGATTGCCATGAACCTTGTCGAGGACGGGCACGAGGTGCACGTTTTCAACCGCAGCCTTGCACGTACCGAACCGCTTCGCAAGGCTGGTGCCACGGTCGCGGAAAGTCCCGCGCAGGCTGCGTATCTGGCAGACGTCGTGTTTTCAATGGTAGCCGACGATGCCGCATTCACCTCGGTTACGTTTGGCGAGAGGGGGATCCTCGCGGGCTTGAAACCGGGCGCGCTGCACATCTCGCTGAGCACGATTGGCGTGGCCACCGCACAGGATTTCACCGTGCTGCATCGGGAAGCCGGGTTGGGATTCGTTTCGGCGCCGGTGTTTGGCCGGCCCGACGCAGCGGCGGCGCGCAAACTCTTCATCATGGCCGCGGGCACGGACGAACATCTGAGCGTTGCGGTGCCACTACTTCAACAGTTGGGGCAGTCCGTCGGTATCGTTGGTGCCGATCCGTCGCAGGCGAACCTTGTGAAGCTGATCGGCAATTTCATGCTGTCCGTCATCATCGAGACGCTGGGCGAAGCATGCGCGGTGGCGGCCAAGGCCGGAATCGACCCGACGGGCTTCGTTGACCTGCTGACGAACTCAATCTTCAACGTGCCGCCGTACAAGATCTATGGGCCGATGATCGCGTCGCAGCGGTTCCAGCCGGCGGGCTTTGCACTCCCTCTCGGCCAGAAGGACAATCGCCTGATGCTGGCGGCCGCCGAAGCGCTTGGCGTTCCGCTGCCGCTCGCGAGCCTCGTTCACGATCGCTTCCTTGCTGTGCGCTCACAAGGCATTGGCGCCGAGCACGACTGGTCTGCACTTGCGCTTTGCGCATTGACCGAAGCAGGGCTGCGCAAGCAGGTTTAGCGTTCCATCGAAGCGTAGCTTCGTCAGGCGAGGTGCTGCCCGCTCGCGCAGCGCTTCATTGAGGAGGCACAACGATGCATCCGGTCGCTGCTCAGGCGCGCGCACGGCGGACAGCGCTGGCCGCGAGCAGCGCCGTCAGTCCCGCCGCGAACAGCGGTCCCTCCGCCTCGGCAGCGACAGCATGCATTGCTCCGATTTCCCACGCTGCCAGCACCCAGAGGACCACGCCGATCGCAAGCCAGCCGTCGTCCACGAAGAGTCCCACCAGTTCCCCGGCTACTTTCGCGAGTCGGCCTTGAGCGGGCGGACGAGCCGAGGCTGCCGCGCTTGGCAATGCAGGGGACGTGTTACGCAAATGCCTGCAGAGGCGAACCATGCCCAGCGCGCCGACGAGGAAGGCGCCGATAAGCGCCAGGATTGCCCAATCTTCGCCCGGCCACGACACGTTGATGCCCTCGCCCACCCAGAAGGTCCCGAAAGCGGCGAGCATGACCCCAACGCCAAACTTGAGGGCATTTTCCGGAACCTTGGCCAGCGGCCGATGCAGCCAGAACCCGAGCGCCACAACGAACAGCAAGGCAAGGCCAGCGCCAATCGACGCAGGCAGGATCATTCGCCCGCTCGCACCAATCGCAATGACGATGAAGACCACCTCGATCCCTTCCAGCATCACGATCTTGAATGCGGTCGCGAACGCCACCGCATCGATCGCCCTGCCGGATGGCCTGCCTTGCCGCCGCAAGGCTTCGGTTTCCCGGGCGAACGCCTGCGCTTCGTCGTGCAGCGGCAAGATGCCTGCTGCCCGCAGCACTGCCTTGCGTAGCCAGCGCAGACCGAAGAGCAGCAGCATGGTGCCGACGACCAGTTGGGCCACCGGCAGCGGAATCCTGGCGAGCGCGGGGCCTAGTGCTACGACCAATAGCGTCAGAGCGGCTAGCGAGGCTGCTGTTCCCAGCAGCGCCGAACGCCAGCCGCGGACGACGCCGATTGCCAGCACGATGGTGAGCGCCTCCACGAACTCGACCATGGAGGCCATGAACGCCGCGAGTATCGAAGGGCCTGCCGAAGTCCATTGCATCATGTTCCTCTCCTATCTTTCGGGGAACCACGGCAGTGGATTCTAGTGAGCGCAGGGCCCGGAAACGCTGTCAATTCAATTACGGATTTGTCATCCAAGGCAACCGTGGCCGGGACTATCATCCACGGCCTTCCCGGTTGTCAGCCGATCTGGCGCACCGTTCGCCCCGGAACGCCCATCCCGCCTTCAACGCACCGCAATCCGCTCACTCGTTCCGTCAAACATTAACAACTGTTAACCAATCCCCAACCCGGCTTTAACTCGCGCACGTGCAAAGTGCAACTGCCGCTCTTCACAAACTGAGGTTCGAGTCATGTCTCTTCGCAAAACACATCGGCGCTGCGCCTGTCTTGCTGCCACGCTGGCAGGGCTCTCGCTCGCGGGTTGCGGTCCCGCAAAGCGCGCGAGTTCGGTGCCACCGGCTCCGGAAGTCACCGTGGTCACCGTCAAGCGGACCAGCGTTCCGGTCTCGGTGGAACTCCCGGGCCGCACCTCCGCCTACCTCATTGCGCAGGTCCGTGCGCGCGTTGATGGCATCGTACAAAAGCGTAGCTTCCAGGAAGGCACTGACGTCAAGGCGAACCAACCGCTGTACCAGATCGATCCGGCACCGTATCGCGCGGCTTTGGATAGCGCGGAGGCGACGCTGCAAAAGGCGGAAGCGAATCTCGCCATGACGACGGCGCAGGCGGACCGTTACAAGGTCCTTATTGCCGGCAACGCCGTCAGCAAACAGGCTTACGACAATGCGGTCGCTGCCCAGAGCCAGGCCGCCGCCGATGTCGCGGGCGGCAAGGCGGCAGTTACGCTCGCAAAGCTCAACCTGGGATACACCGACGTCGTATCGCCGATTGCGGGTCGCAGTGGCATTTCGCAGGTCACCCAGGGCGCCTACGTGCAAGCAAGCGCGGCAACGTTGCTGACCACCGTGCAGCAGATCGATCCGATCTATGTCGACCTGAACCAGGCAAGCGTCGCCGGGTTGCAGCTTCGTCGCGACGTGAACAGTGGCCAGGTAAAGCTGAACGGCCTGGACCAGCCCAAGGTAACGCTCACGATGGAGGACGGCACGCAGTACCCGATCAGCGGTACGCTCCAGTTCAGCGGCATTACCGTCGACCCGGCCACCGGCTCGGTGACAGTACGCGCGCTCTTCCCGAATCCAAATCATGTCCTTCTGCCGGGCATGTTCGTGCGCGCCCGCGTCGAGCAGGGCGTGAATGATAACGCGCTTCTCGTCCCCGTTCCCGGCGTTGGCCACAACCCGCAGGGCCAGGCCACCACCCTTGTGGTCGGTCCCGACAGCAAGGTCGTGCAACGCACGATTCAGACGCAGACCATGCTGGGCGACAAGTGGGTAGTCACCGGCGGTTTGAACGAGGGCGATCGGATCATCGTGGCCGGCGGCCGGAACGCGCAGCCCGGGAAGCTGGTGCACGCGGTAGAGGCGCCGAGCCGCACGGCGCAGGCCGTTGCAGGTGCGGACACGGGTGGCGCTTCAGCGACGCCGCAAGCGCCTCGGCTTGCGCAAGCAAAATAAGGGCGGGCTTCGCAATGGCAAAATTCTTCATTGACCGGCCGATCTTCGCGATCGTCCTCTCCATCCTCATCATGCTGGCAGGCGCATTGGCGCTCCAGGCGCTGCCGATCGAGCAGTTTCCCCCGGTTGCGCCGCCTTCGGTACAGATCAGTACCACGTATCCGGGCGCCTCGGCGACGACAGTGCAGAACACCGTGGTCCAGGTGATCGAACAGCAGATGAGCGGGATCGACAACTTGCTTTACATGTCATCGACCAGCGACGATACCGGCCAGTCGACCACCACGCTCACGTTCGCCAGCGGAACAGACCCGAACATCGCACAGGTCCAGGTGCAGAACAAGCTGCAGCTGGCGGTGCCATTGCTGCCGGCTCAGGTCCAGCAGTCGGGGGTCCGCGTCACCAAGTCTACTAACGCGTTCCTGATGGTGATCGGCTTTGTGTCGGCCGACAATAGCATGAACAAGTTCGACATCGCGAACTATGTCGTCTCCAATGTGCAGGATCCGATCAGCCGAATCAATGGCGTCGGTAACATGAACGTCTTCGGCACGCAGTACGCGATGCGGATCTGGCTCGATCCGACCAAGCTCAATAGCTACTCGCTTACCCCGATCGACGTCACTACGGCGCTGCAAAGCCAGAACGTGCAGATCTCCGCCGGCCAGCTCGGCGGTACGCCGGCCGTGCAGAATCAGCAGTTGAGCGCAACGATTACGGAATCAACGCTGCTGAGCACGAGCGAGGATTTTGGCAACGTCCTGCTCAAGGTCCTGCCGGACGGTTCCCAGGTACGGTTGCGGGATGTCGCGCGCATCAATCTCGGCGCGGAGAGCTTTAACGTCGACAACAAGTACAGTGGCCAGCCGGCATCCGGCATTGGTATCCAGCTGGCGCCAGGGGGAAACGCGCTGGTCACGGCCGCCGCGATACGAGCACGCATCAAGGAACTGGAGCCGTATTTCCCGCACGGGCTGACGGTGGTCTACCCGAACGACGTCACGCCTTTTGTCAAGGTCTCCATCGATGATGTTGTCAAGACCCTGCTGGAAGGCATCGCCCTGGTCTTCCTGGTGATGTACTTGTTCCTGCAGAATATCCGCGCCACGTTGATTCCGTCGATCACCGTGCCGGTGGTGTTGCTGGGCACGTTTGGCGTGATGTCGGCACTTGGCTTCACGATCAATACGCTGTCGATGTTCGGCATGGTGCTTGCAATCGGCCTGTTGGTGGACGATGCCATCGTGGTGGTGGAAAACGTCGAGCGCGTGATGCACGAGGAAGGGCTGTCCCCCCTGGAGGCAACCCGCAAGGCGATGGGACAGATCAGCGGTGCGCTGATCGGCGTGGCCATGGTGCTGTGCGCGGTGTTCGTGCCGGTAGCGTTCTCCAGCGGCACGGTCGGCGGGATTTACCGCGAGTTCTCGCTCACCATCGTTTCATCGATGCTCCTGTCGGTGTTCGTCGCGCTTTCGCTCACGCCCGCATTGTGCGCAATGCTCCTGAAGCCGCCGCGCGAGGACCATGGCGAGAAGAAAGGATTCTTCGGGTGGTTCAACCGCACCTTCGACAAGGGGCGGGACCAGTATGTGCATGGTGTGCGCCATGTCGCCGCCCGGTCCGGACGTTGGCTGCTCATCTACGCGGCGGTGGTGGGGGCCGTGGGCGTGATGTTCGTCCGCCTGCCTACGTCGTTCCTGCCGAACGAGGATCAGGGCTTTATGTTCGTCCAGGTCCAGACGCCGCCAGGCGCCACGCAGGCGCGCACCGGTGCGGTACTCGACGAGGTGAGCAACTATCTGCTGAAGGACGAAGCGGCCATGGTCGAGGCTACGTTCATGGTGAACGGCTTCAACAACGCAGGACGCGGTCAGAGCCAAGGTCAGTTGTTCGTACGCTTCAAGGACTGGAGCCAGCGGACCAGTCCCGACCTGACCGCCAATGCGCTCTCCGAGCGCATCATCAAGCGTTACGCCTCGAACAAGGATGCCACCATCTTTCCCGTCAGCCCACCGCCGATCCGAGGCTTGGGCGTGGCTGCCGGCTTTGATTTTGAGCTGGAAGACCGCGGCGGCCTTGGTCACGCCGCGCTGGTCAAGGCCCGAGACCGGCTCCTTGCCCTGGCGAATCAGGATCCGGACCTCGCACAGGTACGCTTTAGCGGGCAAGATGACAATCCCACATTCAAGGTCAAAATCGATCGTGAGAAAGCCGCCGCCCTCGGCGTCAGCGTAAGCGACGTCGATCAGACCTTCTCGACGGCCTGGGGCTCGCGCTATGTCAACAACTTCCTCGATACCGACGGCCGCATCAAGAAGGTGTACGTGCAAGCCGACGCCCCTTATCGGATGAACCCGGACGACCTGAACCTGCTCTATGTGCGCAACAGCGGCGGTACCATGGTTCCGTTCTCCACTTTCGCCACGTCGGCATGGACATACGGCCCGCCTATCCTGCAGCGCTACAACGGCGTCGAAGCCATGGAGATCCAGGGCCAGGCAGCACCGGGAAAAAGCTCCGGGCAGGCAATGCTGGCCATGGAACGGCTGGCGAAGCAACTGCCCCCGGGCGTCGGCTTCGAGTGGACGGGTACCTCATTGCAGCAACAGCAGACAAGCTCGCAAGCGCCGCTTCTGTACGGCCTATCGATCCTCGTGGTGTTCCTGAGCCTCGCCGCCTTGTATGAAAGCTGGACGATTCCGGTCTCCGTCATCATGGTGGTGCCGTTCGGGATCCTGGGCGCGCTCGGTGCCACCTCATGGATGGGTTTGTCCAACGACGTGTACTTCCAGGTTGGCCTGCTCACCACAATCGGTTTGTCGGCAAAGAATGCGATCCTGGTCGTCGAGTTTGCGCGTGAGCGTCATGCGCAAGGGCTCACCGCGCTCCAGGCGGCAATCGAAGCGGCACACATGCGGATGAGGCCGATCGTGATGACCTCGATGGCCTTCGTGCTGGGCGTGCTGCCACTTGCGCTGGCGCACGGTGCAGGCTCGGCCAGCCAGAACGCGATCGGCACCGGCGTGATAGGCGGGATGTTGACCGCCACGTTCGTGGCGACGTTCATGATCCCGATGTTCTATGTCGTGATCAGCAACAAGCTGGCCAGGAAGAAGCAACCGTCCGCGCCGGCAGCGCCCTCGACGGCCACCCCCGACCCTACCGCGGGAGGACATTGAAATGAAGCTATACAGATGTGCCGCCGGTGCGGTACTCATGACCCTTGCGGCCGGCTGCTCGCTGCAGCCGGTATACCAGCGGCCGGCAGCCCCGGTGGCTACGGCGTTTCCCGCGGGCGCGGCCTACAAGGCCCCGTCGGTCGGTGCGGGCAGCACAACGCTGCCGGCCGCGGATATCGGCTGGCGCAATTTCCTCCCTGATCCTCGCCTGCAGCGGCTGGTCGAACTCGCACTGGTGAACAACCGCGACTTGCGCGTCGCGGTGCTGAACGTGGAAAAAGTCCAGGCGCAATACCGGATCGAGCGCGCGGCATTGTATCCACAGGTAAGCGCCGGCGCGAGCGCTTCGACCAGGAGCGCGTCAACAGGCGGCTCGACCGGCAATGCGAATGGCTCTGCCAACTATTCGGTGGGTCTCTCCGCCTCCTGGGAGATTGACTTCTTCGGCCGCCTTCGAAGCCTGACGGATGCGGCGCTCGAACAGTACCTGGCGAGCGCGCACGCGCGTCAGGCTGCGGAGATCCTGCTGGTGTCCCAGATCGCCGACCAGTACCTCACCACGCTGGCGTATGACGAGCAACTCGCGGTGACGCAGAGTACCTTGACGACCGCGCAGGCGGCATACAAGATCGTCAAACTGCAGTTCGACACAGGCACCGCCTCGGAGCTTGATTTACGCCTGTCGCAGACTACCGTGGAACAGGCGCAGGCCAACTACGCCGCCCAGATCCGGTTGCGCGCGCAGGCCGAGAATGCGCTGGTATTGCTGGTCGGCGAGCCGTTGCCGCCCGACCTGCCTCCTCCCGTAAGGCTGGACGTCCAGCCGATCCTCGCCGACATACCGGCCGGACTGCCTTCGGACCTGCTGGAGCGCCGTCCGGACATCCTGGAGGCCGAAGCCGTCCTGCGTTCAGAAAATGCGGACATCGGCGCTGCACGTGCGGCATTCTTTCCGCGCATCTCATTAACAGGGGCTCTCGGCACGGCGAGTGCGACACTCGGCGGCTTGTTCGCAGCGGGATCCAGTGCATGGTCCTTCATCCCGTCGCTGGTCATGCCGATCTTCACCGCTGGCGCGAATCAAGCCAACCTGGATGTCGCGACGCTGCAGAAGGACATCGGCATCGCGCAATACGAGAAGGCGGTCCAGACCGCCTTCCGCGAGGTTTCCGACGGGCTTGCGGCGCGCGGGACCTACAACGATCAGTTGGCAGCGCAACAGCGCTATACCGATGTCCAGCAGCGTCGGCTGGAACTGGCAAACATGCTGTATACGAGCGGGACCGACAGCTATCTGAGCGTACTGACCGCGCAGACCGACTTGTACAACGCACAGCTGGCGTTGGTCACGACACGCCTGAACCGCCTGACCAGTCTGGTCGACCTGTACCGCTCGCTCGGCGGCGGCTGGATCCAGCGCACCGGCGACGAGCCACGGCCGGCCGACACCGCGACGGCAAGCGCAACGGCGGGTTCACCGTCCCCGACTGTGCTTTGACATGGGCCACCATCGAAACGATGCGCAGCGCATCAGCGTCCGCGGCACGGCGAAAGTGCTGCTCTGTCCCCTCCTGGGCGACGATTTGCGTCTGGATGGCCGCGTGCTGGCAACGGAATGGCGCTGTGGCTAATATTTCCCCAGACAATGCGTGGATAGGGGATGCCGCGCGAGAGCGGCTTCTCGCAATCCAACTGTTGAGCCGGATTCATCATGAAACTATTGATTGTCGAGGACAACGAGCGTGTCGCCCAATATCTGAAGAAGGGACTGGGTGAAGCGGGGCATACGGTGGATCACGCCGACAACGGGCGCGACGGCATGTTCCTCGCTGCGAGCGAGCCTTACGATGCGATCATCATGGATCGCATGCTCCCCGGCGGTATCGACGGCCTCGGGATCATCGAGGCGTTGCGCAGGACCGGCAGCAAGGTACCGATCCTGATCCTCAGCGCCCTTTCCGATGTCGATGATCGCATTCGTGGTCTCAAGAGCGGCGGTGACGACTATCTTGTCAAGCCATTTGCCTTCGGCGAGCTCCTGGCACGGCTCGACGCGCTCCTGCGGCGTTCGCAGGACGGTCGCGCGGAGACAACGCTGACGCTGGATGACCTGTCCATGGATCTGCTGTCCCACAAGGTAACGCGCGCGGGCAAGACCGTCGCGCTGCAACCGCGCGAATTCAAGCTGCTCGAATACCTGATGCGCCATGCCAACCAGGTGGTGACGCGGACCATGCTGCTTGAGAACGTATGGGACTATCATTTCGACCCACAGACGAATGTCGTTGACGTCCACGTCAGCAAACTACGCCAGAAGATCGATGTCGGCAGCGCGCGGCAATTGCTGCGGACCATTCGCAATGCCGGCTACATGCTGACGGCCGATGAGTAAGCTTCTGCGTTTTTCAGCGCTCAATCTGGCGCTCGGCTATGTCGCGGTGAGCCTGGTTGCGCTCGCCCTGTTCGCCACACCGCTCTGGTATGCCTGGAGCAACACGATCGAGCAAAGCAGAACCGAGGCGCTGCAGGCGGAAGCGCGGAACATGATGGATCTTTTTGCCAGGGATGGCGCCGTTGCCCTTGCAGCAGCAATCGAAACACGGGTGGACGGGCAACTCGAAGACGTGGAGAACACGATCATCCTGTTCGCTGATCCGACATGGGCGAAGCGTGCCGGCAATCTACCCGCATGGCCGCGCGAGGTTTCCGCATCGACAGGGACGCAGGTAGCGTCAATTGATGTAGGAGGACATGTGGTCAGAACCGTGCTGTTGCATCAGGCCCTTCCCGGTGGCTATCACCTGTTGTTGGGGCGCGACGTCAGTCGGTTTGAGAAACTCGAAATGTTGTTCCTGTATGGACTGGTGGGCGCTGCCAGCATCGTTTTGCTGCTTGGCGTAGCAGGGGGAGCGCTGGTTCGTCGCACGATACTTTCCAAGGTCCACGCCATCAACCAGACGGCTTCCGCCATCATGCATGGAAATCTCACGCACCGTTTGCCGGCTTATGGCGGTGAGAACGAGCTCAACACGCTCGTGGAGACCGAAAACCGCATGCTGGATCAAATCGAGCACCTGTTCGAGGGCATCCGCAACGTGTCCAATGCTATCGCGCATGACCTGCGCACACCGTTGGCGGAGCTGCGTTACCGCCTGGAGGAACTGTCGGTGACCCGGCCTCGCCCGGAACAGACCTTCGCCGAGATCGAAGGCGCAATCGCGGACGTAGACCGCGTTATTGCCATCTTCAATGCCCTCCTGCGCCTGGCGGAGATCGACTCCGGCATGCGCCGCTCCGGCTTCATAGAAGTGGATGCAACGACGGTAGCAGGCGAAGCCGCCGAGTTCTACCAACCCGTGGCAGAACTGAAGGGGGTCGCGCTTTCTTTCGCGTCCTCCGGGCCACTGGCGCTGTCCGGCGATCCCCTGCTGCTGGCGCAGGCGGTCGGGAACCTGATCGACAACGCGCTGAAGTATGCTCAGGAAAATGGGACGGTCACCGTCGAGACGTCGCGCCGCCCGGACGGGGCAATCGTGATTGCCGTGTCGGACGACGGGCCCGGCATCCCCGACGAAGAGAAGCCGAAAGTCCTCGAACGCTTCTACCGCGGCGACGCAAGCCGCAGTACGCCGGGTGTGGGATTGGGGCTGAGTCTCGTGGCCGCCGTCGCCAGGCAGCACGGCGGCGCGCTCGAATTGACCGACAATCATCCTGGGTTGAGGGCGACGCTGATCCTGTTTTCGTAGGGCGGCCGGCCACTTGGTTGGCTCTGGCGTTTGGCAGCGCGTGGTCGATTCAAGACGGTTTTTCTCTCGTTTCGCACCTTTCCTGGCGCGCTTTGCGCGCTCAGGATGGTGCTGCCGCCTGCTGCAGCGCACGGGAAGCCGATCACCCGCGGCAGGGTGCGGCGCGCTCGCCGGGAGTATGCGCTTCAACGTCTCTCGATCAATCCCTCGTTCAACCCGAACAGCCGCAACTCCGAAAGCGCGTATGTTTCGTACACGCCCTGGGCGAGGTACGGGTCCTCTGATACCAGCGCCATCGCTTCGTCTTTCGACTGCGCCTGATAAATGAGCAGCGCGCCCGAGTCGTCTGCGAAAGGACCAGCCATGATTAGCGCGCCTTTCGCCCTGATTGACTGTGTATACGACCGGTGCGCCGGCCTCACCCGCAAGACGTGCGAGTGGTCGGAAACATATTTCGCGTAATTGACATAAATTCGCGCGGCGTGCGCGTCCGGTTCGACTGGCGTGGCGCCGGATGCACGCGGTGCTTTGGGCGGAGCACGCCGATCCGCCGGGACGAGCGAGGCAGCAAGCGACTTGACGTTGATGTTGCGGCTGAGCACGGCCCACTCCGTCAGGCGATAGTCCGCAATCGCACCTTGCCGAACAAACGGATCGCTTTGCACTAACGTCTCGGCTTCCTGTTTCGACTTAACCTGATAAATGAGCAGGACGCCGCGGACCCGCCCGTCGTCGTCGAGCAGCGGACCGCCCATCACTAGCCGGTCGTGGTCGCGAAGCGCATCCGCATAAGCAAAATGTTCGGCTCGGGACGCGTTCACTCTGTCCTGGTCCTTGACGTACATCGCATAGTTCACGATTTTTATTGAGCCAGGATCTCCTGAGAGGACTTCGGAAAGCGAAGGAAGCGTAGATGCCGGCCCTTGCACGGCAGCGTCTTTGGAGGGCGAGGACTCTGCCATGGCCGAGGGCATGTCGGCAAGCGCGAGGCTTGCGACGCCTGCGGCGGCGGATACGAGGAAGCGGCGGCGTGACTGATCTTGTGACACGTTGTGTTGTCCTTGAGTTGGCGTACGGGTATGGCTCCTGCTGTCTCTCCGTCGCTCATGCTGTTCTCACGAAACCGATTGAAGCGGTGTCAGTATAAAACCTATTGAACTGGTGTCAAGTCGCTGTCGCCTGGACGCGTCAGAAGCGGGGCGTGTCCTTGCCCGCCGAGAAATTGCGAGGTGTGGCACGCGGTCGATAAGCGTCGCAGCCATGACTTCATGGCCGAACACACGAACACATAGCCCCATGCGGCCGATGACGTCGATGACGCTTATGCGATCGTGAACGCGAACTCGCCAATGTTCTCGATCCACTGCTTGACGACATCGCCCGGCTTCAGGAAGTCCATGTTCGGCATGCCGACTCCGGCCGGCGTACCCGTCTGGACAACGTCGCCCGGCAGGAGCGTGACGCGCGAGGACAGATGGGAGAGCTGGTCGGCGATGTCGAACAGCATCTGCCTGGTGTTGGAATCCTGCTTGAGCCTGCCGTTGACCCACAGTTTCATGCTCAGGTTCATCGGGTCGTCGATGAATTGCGCAGGTGTGATGGCCGGGCCCATCGGGCAGGAGCCGTCGAATGACTTCTGGCCGATCCAGTCATAGCGGAAAGGCGAGGTCTCTGCCACTTCGGGGCGGAAGATGTGGTCGCGAGCGGACAGGTCGTTGGCGACGGTATAGCCAGCTACATGGTCAAGCGCTTTGTCCCGCGACACATCCTTTGCAGGCTTGCGGACCGCGTCGCCGACTTCCACGCACACAATGTGGAAGCGCATGCCCAGGCGAACCGACATCGACGGTTTGGCGTGACGGCGGCACTCCAGGCCGAGGAACTCCTCGCAGGCACATTCGCGGGAAGGAAGCGGAATTTGTCACGTTTGCGGGCGTTCCAGCGCCGGTGACGAGGGCGACGCACCCTTCGAGATTCCGACGTTGGTCTTGCAGGTTCATTACCGCACGGGTTGTAAGATTTCCATTGCCGCGGCTCGCTGCTTGCATAAGGCGCGCGCGGCGAGTGCGAAGAACAGCGCTGAGCTGATCGCAAGCACGTCGCTGGCGATCAGGACGTTGCCCAGGGGGGCGGCGACCCCCGTCGTGGAAAAGTAGTCGGCGGCCATACCCACGACCACATTGCCAATGGCGATTGCGAACACATTGATCGACAGCATCGTGAAGCCGGAGATCGTCGAACGCATCTTCTGCGGCGTCATGTTCGCGATAGCCGCATTGGCCGGTMCATACAGCGCCAGCGGCAGGAAGAATCCGGCGCACATGCCGATGTAGAACAACGGCGAATGCGGCGCCACCAACCGGTAAGCGATCATCGGCGGCGCGCAGACGGCAATGAGCAGGACCATCACGGTCGCGTGGCCGCCCGGCAGCCTGCCGGCAAGGCGATCGCCGATCACGCCGCCTGCTATCGAGCCAAGCGTGCCAAATACCAGTTGCAGCACGCCGATCCTGGTGGCGATGCCGGCCGCGTCCATGCCGCGCTCGTTGACGAGCCACAACTGGGTGAAGGCCAGGCTGGCGAAAACCAGGTGTGCCAGGACAAAGCCGACGATCGTGAAGCGCAGCGCGCGATTGCCCCCCACGATGCGCAGGACCGCAAGCACCTGCGGCAGGAAGGCGGCGCCGCGTTCCTGCGGTGCGAGCCGGCTGCGATCTTCCTTTAGCATCGCCAGCGGCAAGGCGATGGCGACGCCCACGGTGCCCAGTACATAGAACGTGGTCCGCCAGCTCTGCGTGGCGCCCAGGGTGCCGGCCAGCAGGAAGCTGCAGCCGATTCCCATCGGGATGCCCATGAAGAACAGCCCCATAGCCGTGCCCCGCCTCTTCTCGGAGAAGAGTTCAGCCAGCAGGGCCACCGCGGCAGGCACCAGCGCGGCCTCGCCGCTGGCGACGAAAAAGCGCGCGACGACCATCTGCTCGAAGCTCTGGGCGTGCCCGGAGGCCCAGGTGCAGAGACTCCAGATCAGTACGCCGGCCGCGACGACGCGGGTACGGCTGAAGCGGTCCGCCAGGGTTCCCATGAACAAGGCCATGAAGCCGAAGCTCAGGACCCAGACCGCGCCAACAAGGAATCCGTATTGCGCATTGCTGATCGCCAGATCCTTGATGATCTGCGGCGAGAATCCCATCAGCATGTTGCGGTCGACGTGCGCCAGCAGATGGATCACCAGCAGGGACGCCAGAACGGCGGAGGGGCTTTTTTTCCAGAACATCATCTGTCTCCAGGACTGGGGGGCTTGCGTCGCAAGCGAGACGGAATGCAGTACGCTGCCGCGTTCCGCCTCGTGACGCTCTATCAGGCAGCCTTACGTACCGCCGCGTCGCGCTGGACGGGCGTCCGGTTCGGCACCATGCCCAGGTGCTTCAGCGTCTCGTCGACCGAACCCCATTGGGTGCCGATCCGATAGATGCGGTGGGCATCTTCGCCGCTGGCGATATCGCGGTTGAGTTCGCGCGCAATGCGGACCATCTTCTCGATCTGTTGTTCCGAGGTCGCGCGTTCGCCGTCCGGGCCGAACAGCGTGTCCTCGATGCCGACGCGCACATGCATGCCCAGCGCGATGGCCATGGTGTTCATCGGGACCACGTTGCGGTTCAGTGTTTCCAGCGTGAGCACGGCGCCATCGGGCGTGCGGCGCGCGAACTCCAGCATGTCGGCCGGATGCAGGCCGGCCGCGCCGCCGCCGATCGCCACGTAGTTGAGGATCAGCGGGCCAGTGTAGACACCGCGGCGGATCAGGCGCTGGACCGTTTCCAGTTGCGTGAGGTTGCCCAGCATGAAGTGCGGCTGGATGCCGTTGGCGACCAGGCGCCTGATGTGCTCGACGTGCCACGAGGGGTTGGACGGCACGACCATGTCGCGGTAAGCAGCCTGCAGCGCCGGATTGGTCAGCGAGGTGCCGGCGATATCGGCTTCGGTGATCAACTCCATCACGTTCATCTGGTTGGTGTTGATCGCGACGGTCACCTGATCAGGCCGCGGATTCAGTTCGGCCAACATGTGGCGCATGTCGTCATTGAGCCACTTGGCGGCCTGGCCCTCGTCTTCCGGCGCGAATGAAATCGAGCCGCCGACCTGCAGAATCATCTTCGGCACGGCTTCGCGCAGAAGGGAAAGCATCTCGTTGAACTTGGACAGGCGCTTGCTGCCCTTGCCATCTTCCTCGCGGACATGCACGTGCAGTACGGTCGCGCCTGCGTTGTAGCAGTCGACGGCTTTCTGGATTTGCTCGTCCATCGTGACCGGGATATCGTCCGAATCGCCAGGGATCCATTGCGGCCCGTAGGGCGCGACCTGGATCACGAGTTTTTCCTGGTTTTCAGGCAGCAGGGAATCGTCTAGGAAATGCATTTTTGTCTTCCTCTTTGATGGAGTTGGTGGAGTTGGTGGCGGTGGGGCTGGGCTGGTTGATCACGCGACAGCCTGGGCGCCGGCCGTTTTCGCCCGCTCGATGGCCGCCAGTTCTTCAAGCAGGATCGGCGCGCCGAGGCTGCTTGAGTGAATGCCGAGGACGCTCACCGCTTGCAGGACCGCCGCAATTTCCTCCTTGGTAGCGCCCAGTTCGAGCGCCTTGCGGATGTGGCGGCGTGTGCCGGGCGCATACATGTGGGTGCAGGATGCATCGACCGCTATCGCGAGGAATTCCAGGGTCTTGGGCTCAAGCACACCCGACACCACGGGGTGCATGCCCATCACCATGAATTTCTCGGCCCAGGCGGGGTCGAGTGCGGCACAAGCGTCCCAGGCGGGATTCCAGTTCCCGCTAGCCCGCAACTGATCGCAGACAGGTGTAGCACTGCGCTCGATCTCGCTGCTCTTCTCACTACTCATGATTGGTCTCCTTCGAATCGTTGCGTCGCTTTACGCGCGTGGGCCATACCAATGCCACGCCTGAAGTATCGCGCGTTGGCTGGACGCTATTTGACCGAATACGACATACGATTTACTATTTACGACAGCAGGAGAAATGCCGATGCCCTATCTGTTGCGCAGCGCCAGCCTCACCAACTATGTCGAAGTCGCGCGCTTCGCGGGCCTGGATGCGCATCGGCAATTGCGTGCGGCCCGGATTAGCCAATCCGCATTGCTAGACCCCGACATCAGGATTCCCGCAGAGGCAGTCAGTCGCCTGCTGGAAGCATCGGCGCATGCGGCAGGTGTCGAAGATTTTGGTTTGCGAATGGCCGAGACGCGCCAGCTTTCCAACCTGGGGCCACTGGCATTGGCAATGCAACAGGAATCCACGTTGCGCTGCGCGCTCGAATCCATGGCACGCTACCTGCGTCTGCAGAACGAGGCGATTGCCATGCGTATCGAGGAAATGGACGGCTTCGTCTTGATCAGGCAGGAGGCACTGATCGGGCTTGCCGGATCACTGCGCCAATCGACCGAGCTCGTGGTTGGCGTCCTGTACCGTGTGCTGACACGCGTTCTCGGCCAGAGATGGAAGCCTCGCAGCATCTGCTTCACGCATGCCGCGCCGGCAAGCACGGCAACGCACCGGCGCGTATTTGGCATGCCGGTACTCTTCAACCAGGAGTTCGACGGCATTATCTGCCTGGCATCGGATCTGGAAGCCCCGTTGCCCTCCTACGATCCGGCCATGGCGCGGCAGGCGCGGCAATACCTCGACACGATGCTTGTCCAGTCAGACGCCACCATGCCCGACAAGGTAAGGAAGCTGGTCATCGCCCTCCTGCCATCGGGCACCTGCTCGATTGAGCGGGTAGCGCAACATCTGGGCATGGACGTCCGCACCGTGCAACGCCACCTCGCCCTGCACGATGAAGGCTACACCGGGATCGTCAACGCCGTGCGAGTCGACCTGGTGGGGCGGTATATCGAGAATCGTGAACGCCCGCTTTCGGAAGTTGCAACGCTGCTCGGTTTCGCGTCCCTGAGCGCCTTCTCGCGCTGGTTCTCTGGTCACTTTGGCTGCAGCGTTTCAAAGTGGAGAGCTGGCAAGGGAGCCCCCCATATCGCCGAATTCGCCGAAAGCCCAAAGAACAGGGTCTCCAAGGGAGCACTCCCCTGAGACTCGCCAAGTGACGAGGGGTATGGCAGCAAGTCGGCGTTCACGCGCATGCCGCGAACGTTCAACAGCTACCGCCACCAGGCGCCATTAGCTTCGCGTTTTCCCTAGCAGCCCCGAAATGTCAATTGAGCGCCCCGGATTATCAAAGCGCTCCACATCATTGCCGGATACTTATTGCATGCGAGCGCGTTTCCCTGGAGCCGTGGCTCCGCGGAGGAAGCCGCAAGACTTCCCGCAGGACTGCGTCCTGCACATACGCAAATCTTTGGCGCTGCGGCGTCCGGAGCGGCAGCACATCGCGGCTAGCCGTGGCCCGTCCCACAAGGCGCGCACGGCTTTGAAAGCTGGCGCGGATTCGCAAGGAGAAGACAATGGAATTGAAGGACAAGGTTGCAATCATTACCGGCGCCGGCCAAGGTGGCGGAGAAGGCATCGCACATGTGCTGGCGCGAGAAGGGGCGAAGGTCGCTGTGGTAGACCTGAACCTTGACGCTGCCAGGCGCGTCGCTGCCAGCATCGATCCGGAGGGCAGGCGTGCCATTGCCATCCGCGCCGACGTGGCCAGGAAAGCCGACACGGAAGCCATGGCCAGCCAGGTCCTGGAGGCGTTCGGCGCCATCGACATTCTGGTCAATAACGCCGGCGTCGGCGGGATGTCCGCACGCGTGCGGGACGTCACCGAGGAGAACTGGGACCGCGTCATGGGGGTGAACGCAAAGGGCATTCTCTTCTGCTGCCAGGCAGTTATCCCGGCGATGAACGCGCAGGGCAAAGGAAAGATCGTCAATATCGACTCGATCGCCGGCATACGCATGGCGTACTTCAGCAGCGTGGATTACACCGCGTCAAAGCACGCTGTCACGGGACTGACGCAGCATCTCGCATGGGAGCTGGCGGACCAGCGCATCAACGTCAATGCGGTGTGCCCCGGCGGCATCCTGACGCCCGCGATTGAAGCGTACGCATCACCCGAGAAGCGCGAGGCGTTGATCAAGCGCACGGTACCCCTGGGCAGGTTCTGCACGCCTGCGGAGATCGGTGAGGCGGTATCCTTCCTCGCCAGCGAGCGGGCGGACATGATCACCGGCCAGATGCTGGCGGTGGACGGAGGGACGCTCACCGGTTACGGCGAGGACCTGCGCGCGGTGCTGCGCCAGCGGCTCGAGGAGGAACGGGGCCGCTGAGTGCCGGGGCCCCGGGGCAATCTGCCACGGGGCCATCAGGACGCCGCTTGCGTCGCGGCCGTTGGACGCCAACTGCCGCAGTGCGACGCTGTTGGCGGCGGTTCACGGTGAGGTCAATAGTTGATGGAGCCGGGGATTCCCCCGCCGACCGGGATGGCATCCCCATTGATTGCCACGCTCAGCGGCGACGCGAGGAAGGTCACCACCCAGGCCACCTCCCTGGCATCGACAATGCGACCGAGGGTAGTCCTGGTAGCCGCCCACGCCTCGGTTGCCGCGTCGGTCTGCTCGGTGCGCGTCGCGCCGGGATGGACTGCCGTGACATTGATGCCCTTCGGGCCTAGTTCGTCAGCCAGGTTCTTGGTGATCGCCGCAACGCCCACGTTGCGTAGCGTGGCGACGGGCCGGCCCGTGCGGTAGATCGCCAGGCCGCCGATATTGATGATTCTGCCCCAGCCGTTTGCGACCAGATGCGGTGCCAGCGCCCGCGCGGTGCGAAGATAGCCGATGACCTTGATGTCGATGTCTTCCAGCGCTTGCGCATCCACGATCTGGTCCAGCTGCGTGGCTGGCGAGATGCCGCCTGGCAAGGCCGCGGCGTTGACCAGGATATCGATGCCACCCATCGCTTCAATGGCTTGCTCCACCATGGCGTCAACGGATGCCTTGCTGGCGGTATCGACCGTCAGCGGCACAATGCGGCGGCCGGTCAGTGCTACAAGTTCGGCGGCCGTCGCTTCCAATGCTTCCCGCCCGCGCGCTGCGAGCACCACGTCGACGCCCGCCTGTGCGAGTTGGAGCGCAATCGCCTTGCCGATGCCGCGGCTGCCGCCTGTCACGATCGCGCGCTTGCCCTTTAACCCCAGGTCCATGATTTCTCCGATTTCTTGCCATGCATCCGGGCGACCGTGCCGTGAAAACGGCGCCACGTGATTGTCTGTACTACGTCCTTGCGCGCGGGCGGTGATCTCACCCCCCGCGCGGCGGGCCGCAGGCATTATGGCACTAGTACAGTGGCTCCGCTGGTCTGCCTGGATTCCAGGGCGCGGTGCGCCTGCGCGGCCTCGGCAAGGGAGAAGGTCTGCTTCGGCTCGCTCGTGATCCTGCCGGCCAGTACCATGTCAAACAGTTCGCTGGCCATGGCGAGCATGTGCGAACGCGGGGTGGCGTAGTGCACCATTGCCGGACGCGTGACCCACAGCGACCCCTTGGCCGCGAGTGTGCGGCTGTCGATCTCCACCGGCCCGGAGGTGGTGCCGTTGCTGACGAGGGTGCCACGCACCTGCAGGCAGGACAGCGAGGCATCAAGCGTCGATTTGCCGACCGAGTCGAAGACGACCGGTACCTTCTTTCCGTCGGTGATCTCCATCACGCGCTCGACGATATTCTCGCGCGAAGTCACGATGGTGTGCGCGCAGCCGTTGGCCTTTGCGATTTCCGCCTTTTCGTCGGTGCTGACGGTGCCGATCATGGTCACGCCCAGGGCACGCGCCCACTGGCAGGCAATCAGGCCGACGCCACCGGCCGCGGCGTGATACAGGATGGTCTCTCCGCCCTTGAGCGGGTAGACCTGACGGAACAGGTATTGCGCGGTCATGCCCTTCATGATGAGCGTGGACGCGGTGCGGTCGGAAACGCCGTCGGGCAGGGGAATCAGTACCTCGGCAGGCATGACGCGCACGTCCGAGTATGCGCCCTGCGGGCCCAGCAGATAGCCGACGCGGTCACCGGCGCGGATGTCGGTCACGCCGGGGCCGACGGCCTCGACAATGCCCACGGCGTCGGAGCCCAGGCCGTTCGGCAGGGCCAGGGGATAGTGGCCGGTGCGGAAGTAAATATCGATGAAGTTGACGGCGATATAGGTGTGCCTGACGCGAGCCTGGCCGGGGCCGGGCTCGCCGACCTCCACCGACTCGAGCTTGAGGACATCGGCGTCGCCGGTCTCGTAGAAGCGAATTGCTTTTGCCATTGCGGTCTCCTGGCAGAAAATGCCATGCTTGGCTGGTGAAAGGATCACGGGCTACCGGCGAACTGCCCGGCTTGCCCCGCGGGGTCAATCATCTTGCCGCCAGGCCTTGTCTCGGTGCCTGGACTGCGCAAGTCATGGCTGAATGTGGTAGGCCTTGACGATGCCGGCATTGCGATCGAATTCGGTACGCAGAGCCTGACTGAGCTCAGGCAGAGTCTGGGCTGGCACCGGCTCCAGGCCGAGCGCCATGAACCGTTCCTGCACATGGGGTTTTGCGGCTGCCTTGTAAACCGCGGCCTGGATCTTCTGGCTCACGTCTGCCGGCACCTTGGAGGATACGAAGACACCGCCCCAGTTGCTGAAATCAATATCCGGGTAGCCCAGTTCGGCGAAGGTCGGAACCTGCGGCAGCAGCGGCGAACGCTGCCTGGCTGCCAGGGCATAGGGCCGCAGCTTGCCTGCCTTGATCATCGGCAGCGAGGTCACCATGCTGTCGTACATGACGGCAATCTGTCCGCCCATGACCTGGGTCAGGGCCGGCGGCGAGCCGGCAAACGGCACGTGCTGCAGATCCATGCCCGCCTTCTGGTTCATGATCATGCCGGCATAGTGGGCGACGGTGCCTGTACTGGGCGAAGCAAAGCTCAGTTTGCCGGGATTGGCCTTCACATAGCGGATCAGGCCAGGCAGATCCTTGGCCGGCAGGTCGGACGCGCCGACGAGCACCATGGTCACCTTGGTCACGGCGGCCACGGGCTTCACATCCTTGATCGGATCAAAGGAGACCTTCATCACATGGGGAATTTCCGTGAAGACATTGGTGAGGGTGACCAGGACGGTCTGGCCGTCAGGCGGGGCCGCCAGCAGGGTGTTGATTGCAATGCCACCACCGGCGCCCGGCTTGTTGTCGACCACCACGGGCTGGCCCAGGTCTGCCGTGAGCTGGTCGGCCAGCACGCGGGCGATGATGTCCATGGTGCCGCCAGCCGGGGCCGGCACCAGCATATGGATGGGCTTGTTGGTCCACGCCATGGCAGCGGGCATCGTTGCGGCCAGGATGACGGCAACCGCAACCTTGCGGATTTGGAAGAAGGCAGGGCGATGTGGCATATGTGACACCGATAAGAATGGGAAGCCGGCCGCCTGGCCACAGGCGGGTCGAGTCGCCATGGCCGGGCGGCCATGCGCATCAGGCTGCGCGCAGCGGCAGGTTCTTCTGTCCCCCCTGGCGGTTGGGTGCCATGCCGTGGGCGGCCAGCGTCTCGTCGGCACTGTCGTACCATGTGCCGACGCGGTAGATTTTCCGGGCTTCCTTGCACGAGGCGATCTCGCGGCCCAGTTCGCGCGCCACGCGCACGCACTGCTCGATCTGCTGGACCGAGGACATGCGGTTGCCGTGCTGGTCGATGATGGTGTCCTCGATGCCGCAGCGCGGATGCAGGCCCATGGCCATCGCCATCATGTTGAACGGCAGCACGTTCTTCATCAGCGATTCGGCGGTCAGGGTGCAGCCATCCGGGGTGCGGTGCACGAAGTTGAAGAAATTGAACGGGTTGGGGCCGTCGAAGCCGCCGCCGATGCCGATCCACGTCAGGTTCAGCGGGCCGGTGTAGATGCCGGCACGCACCATGCGCTCCAGGGTTTCAAGGGCATGGATGCCGGTCAGCTGGAAGTGCGGCTGGATGCGGGCGGCCTGCAGGCGGCGCAGATGCTCCTCGACCCATCCCGGGCCGGCCGGGACGGTCATCTCGCGATAGGCGGCCTGGTAGGCCGGCTGCGCCAGCGACGTACCCTTCAGGTATTCGGGGTACAGCAGCTCCATGATGTTCATCTGCGTGGTGTTGATCGCCACGGTCACCTGGTCCGGCTTCGGGTCCAGTTCGGCCAGCATGTGGCGGGTGTCGTCCGACAGCCACTTGGCCGCCTGGCCATCGTCTTCCGGTGCAAAGGAAATCGAGCCGCCGACCTGGATGATCATGTCGGGTACCGCGGCGCGCACGCCGGCGATCAGTTCGTTGAACTTGGACAGGCGCTTGGAGCCCTTGCCGTCCAGCTCGCGCACGTGCAGATGGAGCACGGTGGCGCCGGCGTTGTAGCAGTCCACGGCCTTCTGCACCTGCTCTTCCATGGTCACCGGAATGTCTTCCGGGAAGTCCTGCGGCATCCACTCCGGGCCATACGGGGCCACCGTGATCACCACCTTGTCCATGTTCTCCGGGTGCAGCGAATCGTCGAGAAATTGCATGATCTCCTCCTGGTTGTGAGTGGGCGCCTTGTATCGCGCCCGTTTGGAAACGGTCTTGTTCATCAGGCACATCGTCGATGCCCGCTGTGCCTTTCCGTCTTGCGGCGACAGAGCGGGCAGTCCATCACGACGTTCAACGCATGCCGCTTCGATGCGCATGGCAGCGCCTTCAGCATGTGCTGACGCAGCCCTGCACCTGCCTGCAAACGCGCGCCACACAGTCGGCATCCGGGAGATTGGCGACGTAGGCAAGCAGCGCATCGAATGGCCGATCCTGGTTCCCGCCACCGTGCGCGCTGGCTGCCTCGCAGTACGAGGCGTTGATGTCGTCCCAGTCTCCAGCATTCAGGTACCGTTGGGCCGCCGGGAGGATGACGCCTTGCTCGCGCCCCATGAGCGCCCAGGCAAACTGCGTGTAGTGGTCCACCGTGCGCGCCAACTCGGTCAACGGGCCGCCTGTCGCATACCGCTCGACGGTCTCGGCCAGTGCGCTGGCCCATTGCGAATCGCGCTGATGCTGACGCACCAGTTCGTCGAGTTCGGCGTCGACCTTGAAGGTTCGCCGGCGCAGCCGGCCGAACAGGAACGCCTGCTTGCGCGGATGATGTCGCGCGACCGGCAATGTCTCGATAAACCGGACCATGATCCGCATCAACCGCACGTCGGGCGCGACGCCGCTGTCTTTCGCGGCCACGAGCATGTCCAGCCAGGCGCGCAATATGGCACTGAGGGCGCGCTGTTCGTCGCGAATGATCCGGATTGCCGGCGCCGGCATCGCGGGCGCCGGATACGGCAGAACGAGCACCGGGATATCGGCTTGCGCAAGCACGGCCAGGACCAGGGAACCGGGCATCGTGCCAGGATTGCCACCGTGCCCGTGAAGACCGATGAGGATCAGGTCGCAGCCGGCCTCGCGCGCCGCCGTAAGGATGGCGGCATGCGGCGCCTGGCTTGCTGTGCCAGCCGATGCACAGGGCACCCCGTGTGCCCGTGCGATCGACTCGGCCTTGCCAAGCAGTTCGCGGCTGCGGCTCAGATGGCCATGTGGCGTGGCGGCGGACGAGACGCGGGTGTCGGAGTCGACCGTGACAGGTATGTGCGGCACATGCATGAACGTAATGCAGGCGCCCGCCATGCGCGCCAGCTCGATGGCCCCGACGACGGTCGTCGTCGCGTCGTCCGTCTCGTCGACGGGGACCAGCAGATGGCGGCACGTGATTGCGCCGGCAGCGGGCATGCGCTGGCTCATGCCGGTACCCCGGCGGGCGCACGCCCCTGGGTCACTTTCACTGGAAACGTTGCCACGGCAAGCGACGGCGCAGTGTCCTTGCCGCCTGCACGCACCGCGGGCGCCGCGCCCGGCCTGACCTGCTCCAGCGCGCATACGTCCATGAATTGCATCCCATGCCTCGCATCAAGTATCGACCTTGGGCACATGGTAGGGCGCCGCCGCACCGTGCGCCCCCTCCTCGAAGCAGGGGAGCCGGTTGCCAGGCAGGGCCGTCGTGTGCCTATAATGAGGCACCCAATTCCGGGCCAGGCACGCCACCCCGTCGGCAGGGCACAGCAACGGACCGTGCACTGCATCGCGCGCAGTCCTGCAAGCACGCCGGGGCGGCGCGGCATCCAGGCCAACCGGTACCCGCCAGATGACCTCCGTAATCCGCGGCGCGTGCGCCGCGTTTTCCGAACTTGCGCTCAAGACCATGCCGCCGCGCGCGCCGCGGCATCTGCTTGCGCGTGCGCGCCTCAATCTTGACAGCGAAGCGCTGCGCGACCGGCCAGCGATTGTCGTACAGGCGCCACCGGGTTTCGGCAAGACGCTGCTGCTCGCCCAATGGCGCCGAGAGTATCTGGCGCGCGGCGCCGCCGTCGCCTGGGTTTCCGCGGACACCCACGACGATCCCCTGCGTTTCCTGCATTGCCTTGTGCTTGCCGTGCGCGTGGGCTGCGCCCGGCCCGGCTTCGGCCGCACACTGCTCGAAGGCGCGGATGTGCTGCCGGGGGGCACCGAGGGCCTGACGGCCTGGCTCGCGGAGGTGGCACAGGCTTCGCTGGACCTCGTATTGATCGTCGACGAAGCCGAACGCCTCTCGCAGGCCGGGTTCTCGGCATTGCTCTATCTGCTGCACAACGCACCGCCCAATCTGCGCATCGTGGTAGCCGCGCGCAGCGGGTTCGACGCGGCAGTCTTCGACCTGACGGCATACGGCCAATGCGCCAGCATCGGATCCGAAGCCCTGCGGTTCCGCCTCGACGAAACGATGGCCCTGGTACGCAGCCGCTTTGGCGATCGGGTGGATGCCGATAGTTGCGCGCGCCTGCATGAACTCACCGACGGATGGCCGCTGGGCCTGCAACTCGTCCTGGCGGCAATGGAACGCGGGGCCGATCCGCGCAGCATCATACTCGGCATGTCGGCCCGCCCGGCTGACGAGGGCGAGCACCTGGTCGGCGGTCTGATCGCCAAGCTGACGCCCGACGACGTAGCCTTCCTGATCCGCATCGCTGTGGTGGATCATCTTCACCCCGACCTGTGCCGTGCGCTGACAGGGCGCGAGCAGGCGCCAGAACATCTGGCGAGGCTGGTTCGCGAGACGCCCGTTTTCGTGTCCGGCGACGACAGCGACTGGTGCCGGCTGCACACGCTGGCGCGCAGTGCCCTTCAGGCACGCCTGGCCGAGCTGCCGCGCGAGGAACAGGCCGAATTGCATGCCCGCGCGATGCGCTGGCTCGCCGCGCACGGCATGACCGAGGAAGCCGCGCGCCACGCGCACGCGGCGGGCCAGCATGCGCTGGCCTTCGAGCTGGCAGGCCGCTCGCTTTACGACGCCGTGATGCAAGGACGGCTCGGGACCGTGCTCGAATGGCTGGAGCGTCTTCCCGATGCGGAACTGGACCGCCATCCCGGCCTGCGCCTGGCTGCTGCATGGGCGCTCGCGCTAGGCGAACGGCATGCCGAAGCCGAGTCGCTGGTGGCGCGCATGCTCGAAACGCCGGACGCCGACGTTGCCCTGCGCTACGAATGCGCGCTGATCCTGAGCGTTGCGGCCTACTACGCGGACCAGCCCGACCGTTGCCTCACGCTGATGGAACCGTGGCTCCAGCCACCTGGCTCCCAGGACCCGCGTCTGATCCAGATGCATGCAAACCGCCTCGCGATGGCGGCGATCCTGCAGGGGCAGCCGGCCAACGCGCGGCGCCAGCTGCAACTCGCGCCGCGCGGCGACTTCGGCAAGGAGCATTGCTACGCGGCGCGCTGGGGCGAGTTCGCGACCGGGCTAAGCTATCTGCGCGAAGGGCAGGTGGTGCTCAGCGAGGATGTCCTGCGGCCGGCCCTGACCAGCGCGGAAGCGGACCTCGGCCGCCGCCATCCGCTCGCCTGCATGTTGGCGTCCCTGCTGGCAGCGGCTGTCTACGAGCGCGATCGGGTCGACGAAGCCAGTGCGCTGCTCGCCAACCGGCTCGACGTGCTGGAGCGCTCCGGCGCGTCGGAAACGTCGTTGCTGGCTTACCTGAGCGCCGCGCGCGTGGCTGCCGCGCAGGGCGTGGAGCGCCGCGCGCTCGACCTGCTCGAAGCCATGTACGCAGCCGGCATCGCGCGACGGATGCCGCGGCTTTGCATCGCAAGCCTCGCGGACCAGGTGCGCATGCATGCCGGGCGCTTCCGTGCCGAGACGTGCCGTGCCCTGGTCGCTCGCCTTGACGAGCTCGCCGCACAGGCCGAAGCGAGCCACGGTCCGTTATGGCGCCGCGACGTGGCGCTGTTGCAGGCCATGGCGCACGCCAACGCTGCGATCGCCGCTCACGACTGGCCGTGCGCCCTCGACGCCCTGCACCGCGCGGCGCCTCTGGCGGAAGCCATGAAGCTGGGGCGCCAGCGCATCGAGATCATGGCGCTGCAAGCGTTCGCGCGCCAACGCAACGGCGAAGATGGCCGCCGGCTGATAAGGGAAGCGATGAATCTGGCGCAGACCTACGGACTTGCCCGCACCTTCGTCGACGCGCACCCGGCGCTGGCCGACTGGGCCAGGCGCGTAGCAGAGGAGGGCGCCGTGGGACCGGACGCCGGCCAGACGGTGCCGGTCGCGCGCGTACCGCGCTCCGCGGAACGTCCGGCGGCGGAGCCGCGCGCCGTTGCAAGCATGGTGCTGACCCCCAAGGAACGCGAAGTCCTCGAACTGCTCGCGCGCAATCTTTCCAACAAGGAGATCGCGCAGGCTATTGGCGTGGGCGAGGTCACGGTCAAGTGGCATGTGAAGAATCTGTTCGGCAAGCTCAGCGCCGGCACACGCAAGCATGCAGTCCGACGCGCCCAGATGCTGGGGCTGCTCGAAGGTCTCGAGTAACGCCGTCGTGTTGCGCACGTCGCGCCCCCTGCTCCGCGCAGGGGGCGCGCTTGCCCCCTTCCGCGGATAATCGGAAACATCCAGCGGCGACGATGCCGGCCCCGCAGCGTGCATGCGGGCGGCGGCGGACCTGCGCGTTGGGCATCGCCACCTTGCCGCTCGCGCGCCAACGACACGGAACCGGTCCACATGACAATGAAACGCAGGGTCTATCGCGGCCACGACGTGCGGCGCGCCCAGAACATTGCCGAACTGCGCGCGATGGCAGCCGCGCGCCTGCCCAATTTCTGCCTCGAATACCTGGAGGGCGGCGCGGACGACGAACTGACCTTGCGCCACAACCGCGCCAGCTATGACGCGATCGCCTTCGCGCCGCGCACGCTGGTCGACGTTTCGGCGCGCGATCCCGGCTGCACGCTGTTCGGCGAGCGTATCGCCATGCCTGCGGTCATTGCCCCGACCGGCTTCAACGGGCTGCTCGCGCACGAGGGCGACCTGGCGCTGGCGCAGGCCGCGCGTGATGCCGGCATCCCGATGTGCCAGAGCATGGTGTCGACGGTCTCGCTCGAACGCGTTGCCGCGACTGGCGTGCGGCACTGGATGCAGATTTACCCGTTCAAGGACCGTGCGAACCTCGCCGGCGTCGTCAGGCGTGCCGAGGCGGCGGGCTCCGAGGCCATCGTGGTGACCACGGACGTCCCCGTGCTCGGCAACCGGGAATGGGACCGGCGCAACTATCGCGCGCCGATGCAGCTTAGCCTTGCCAACCTGGTCGACGTCGCCATGCATCCCCGCTGGCTTGGGGACGTGCTGGTGCCGCACGGCATGCCGCGCTTCCGGAATCTCGGCGACATGCTTCCACCGGGCCAGGACGACGCCCGCAACGCGGCAACCTTCCTGTCGAAGCAGATGGATCCCTCGCTGAACTGGCAGGACGTGCAGTGGCTGCGCGACCTGTGGCCGCGCAAGCTCATCATCAAGGGCATCGTGCGGCCCGACGACGCGCTGCGGGCCAGGGCGCTGGGCGTCGACGCCCTGGTCATTACCAACCACGGTGGCCGCCAGCTCGACAGCTGCGTTGCGCCGATCGAGGTGCTTCGCGCGATCCGTGCCGCGATCGGCCCCGAGATGACGCTGATCGTCGATAGCGGCCTGCGACGCGGCAGCGATTTCGTCAAGGCACGCGCATTGGGGGCCGACGCTGCGATGTCGGGCCGCGCCACGCTGTATGGCCTTGCCGCCGGCGGCACGACGGGGGTCGCGCATGCGTTGGCGATTCTGCGTGCCGAGATCGACCGCACGCTCGGTCTGTTGGGCTGCCCGGCGCTGACGGACCTGGGCCCGGACTGCGTCAGCATGCCCCGGCCATAACGCGGTTCTCCTTGCCGGGCCTAGCGCGAACTTTTCGGAGCCGATTGCTGGCGGCGCCATGTCGATACACTGCAGCCGAAGCGTGTGGAGAACCACCTGGAGAAGGCACTGAGCGAAGAGAAGCCCAGCAAGATCGCTACGTCCGACAACGGCCGCTCGTTATTCCTTGCATATCTCGACACGAGGTCGACCCTGACTTCATCGACGATGGACAGATAGTTCTGCCCATAGCCAGCCAGATGGCGATACATCGTCTTCCGGTCGATCCCAAGCTTGCGGGCGACCTGCTCGGCCCCGCACCCGCCCGTTGGCAACAATGCGAATACCAGCTTCCGCACTTTGTCCGGCATGGTGGAATCGGACTGTGCCAGCTTGGTATCCAGGTATTTGCGCGCCTGGCGGGCCAGCGCCGCATCGTAGACCGGACCCGCCACGTCGAGATCTGCCGCTGACAGCAGGATGCCGTCGAAATCCTGGCGAAACCGGACCGGTACACCGAACAGGCGCCGATGCGTGGCGACGCTGGCCGGTGCGCTGTGGGTGAAATAGACGCTGCGTGGCCTCCATGCCGTCCCCGAAAGCAGTTTGAGCAGCCGGAAGCAGAGGCAAATGACGAATTCCGTCGATTGCCGCATGGATCCCGGCACACGCACCAGAAACTCAAGCCTGACGACCGCGATGTCCCCGTCTTCCTCGATGCGCAAGTCCAGCGCTTCGTTCAGCAAATGAAGATAACGCGCCATCGCTTCCATGGCGTTGCGCAGGGTGGCGCCATCGCGCATCACCATCCATAGTGGTCCGATGCTGGCCAGTTGACGTGCTTCCGCCACGCGAAGTCCAAGGTCCTCCACGTCGGCAAGCTGCGCCGAATCCTCCAGCAATTGCATGACCGACTTCGCCGGAACCCGGATATCCGGGTCCACCAGGACCGTCGGACTGATACCCGCCTGCTGCAGTTGCCGGTAGGGATCGAGGCCGATCTGGCGAGCGACATCAACAAAGTCTGTCAGGTTTGCCTGTTGCAACAGCGTCGACATGGGAGTTCCCCTAGGGTGCCCCAAAACGTAAAGTGTCTGCCCCAGAATGTCAACTGATCGCGCGCCATTTCTTCAATACTTTGCTTGCACGCCGCAACCGTTTCCGGCCTTGACGGATTCCACGGCAGGCGGCCGTCATTCGCGGGCGCACGGCGGGCCAGACTTGCGAAGATCCGGTGGCGCGCAACATCACCGTCGCTTCGACCTTTACCATTTGACGGAGTCGCCATGCGGGTTGAGCAACTTAGCTGTTCCATTGGCGCCGAACTGGTCGGCGTCAGCCTCGTCGATGCCATTCATGATGACGGCGTATTCGCCGGGATCCGTGAGGCATTGCTCAGGCACCGCGTCCTGTTCCTGCGCGGCCAGGACATCACAGCCGGCGAGCACGTGGCCTTTGCACGTCGCTTTGGCGAACTCGAGGATCATCCGGTAGCGGGCAGCGATCCCGAGCATCCGGGGCTGGTGCGCATCTACAAAAGTCCCGACCAACCCACCCCGCGTTACGAGAATGTCTGGCACACGGATGCCACCTGGCGTGAGGCGCCGCCGTTTGCAAGCATTCTGCGTTGCAGGGAATGTCCGCCTGTCGGTGGCGACACCATGTGGGCCAACATGGTGCTCGCCTACGAGAACTTGCCGCAACATGTCAAGGACCAGCTCTCCGAGCTGCGGGCACGCCACAGCATCGAGGCAAGTTTCGGCGCAGCCATGCCAATCGACAAGCGCCTTGCGCTGAAGGCTCAGTTTCCGGATGCCGAGCATCCGGTCGTGCGGACCCATCCCGAGACAGGCGAGAAAGTACTGTTTGTGAACGGCTTTACCACCCACTTTACTAATTTCCATATCCCTGAGCGCGTGCGCTTTGGGCAGGATTTCAACCAGGGGGCCTCCGACCTGCTGCGCTACCTGATCAGCCAGGCCTACATTCCCGAGCATCAGGTGCGCTGGCGCTGGACCAAGAACAGTGTGGCGATCTGGGACAATCGTTCGACCCAGCACTACGCGGTCATGGATTACCCGCCGTGCCATCGCAGGATGGACCGTGCCACGGTCGTCGGGGATCGACCATTCTGAGCAAAAGGCCGCGGCGCGGTTCCTGGCCACGACAACCCATTGCAACGTAAAAGAGAAAGAGAGAGAGAGACCGACAATGACCCATATTGATCCCGACCTGCTCAAGGACAAGGTTGCCGTCATCACGGGCGCGGGCCGTGGCATCGGGCGCACCATCGCGCTTGCCTACGCCAGCGCCGGAGCCGCGGTGATATGCAGCGCCCGCAGCGAAGCCGACATTGCAGAGACGGCCGCGCTGATCCGGGATGCGGGTGGACGAGCCATCGCCCATGCCGCCGACGTAGCAGACTACGCGGCGGTCAAGGCCCTGTTCCAGCGCGCCAGCGATGAGTTCGGCGGTGTCGATATCGTGGTCGCCAACGCCGGTGTCGCGCTCGAGCAGCGCAGGATCGCGGATGGCGATCCTGCGCTCTGGCGCAAGACCATCGATATCAACCTGACGGGTGCCTACCACACGGCCCATGCCGCCATTGCCCACCTGCGCCGGCGCGGGGCCGGCAAGATCATCATGATTGGCTCCGGCCAGCGCATGCGGCCCACCCCGGGCTTTTCGGCCTACTCGTGCTCCAAGATCGGCCTGTGGATGCTCACCCAGTCCCTCGCGACGGAACTGCAGGAGGACAACATCAGCGTCAACGAGCTGATTCCGGGGCCGGTCAAGACGGACATGACGCGCGATGTCGCAGTGCCGCCTGGCGAGTGGTTCAAGGAACCCAAGGACGTCGTCCCGCTCGCCTTGTTCTTGGCCAGCATGCCCGATCCTGGCCCCAGCGCCCAGAGCTACAGCCTGATGCGCCGCGCCTGAAGCCAGGCCTGGCAGAGACAGGACGCCAGCGGCAGCCGACGGCTGCCATGGCGTGGCAGCCGCTGCCCGCGCAAGGAGGCCTGTGAGCCGCTTGGTCCGCAGCGCGTGACCTTCAGCGGCATCCTCGCTGAGGTCCGCGCCATGCTACATGCCGGGGGTGCGTTCCAGCGCATCGAGAATGCGCGCGAATCGCTTTTCCAGGCGCGGCCGCATGCGCGTCGGTGTGAAGATGTAGAACTCGGCCGCGCGGATCGCCTCCAGCGTCCGGCTGGCCACCAGCTCCGGGGCCGTGCCTGCGGCAACGCTGGCCTTGAGCTGCTCGCTTGCCTGGCCTGAGCGCTCGGCGATGGGAGTCTTGACCGGGCCCGGGCAAAGCACCGAAACACCAATGCCGGTGCCGCGGAGTTCCTGTTCGAGGGCCTCGGACAGCGCCACCACGCTGTATTTCGTGGCCGCGTAGGCGCCCATCGGAAAGTCGCCGTTCACCCAGAAGCCGGCGCCTGAAGCCGTGTTGACGATATGGGCCGATTCGCCGTGCCGGCGCAGCAGCGGAAGGAAATGACGGATGCCGTGAATCACGCCGAACACGTTGATGCCGAAGGCGCGCTTCCAGTCTTGCTCGGCGAGCGACGCCAGTTCGCCGCTCATATCGATGCCGGCATTGTTGAAGACGAGATGGACGCCGCCCAATTCTTCCTCGAATTCCGCTGCCGCATCACGCACGTCCGCATCCGACGAAACATCAAGTACGCGTGTGCAGATGCGCCTGCCGGTCGATGCGAGCCGCGCGCGAGCGGCGTCGAGCCCGCGCGCGTCGATGTCGGCAAGCGCAAGGTCGGCACCGCGCGCGGCCAGTGCCTCGGCCAGTGCCAGGCCGATGCCGGACGCGGCGCCGGTGATGATGGCCGCCTTACCCTGAAAGTCGTGAAAGCGGGGCCGGTCGCCGGGATCGGCCTTGCCGGTTGTCTGCCGCGCGTCGTTGCTGGCGATGTCTGGGTGGATCATGGGCGTTGGCGTTGGTGTTGGTGTAAGGGCTGCGGCGCTCAGCCGATTGCGGGTTCCGGCGACAGGCGCACGAGCTGCTTGCCGACGTTCTTGCCGGTGAACAGGCGGTTCAGGGCGGCAGGCGCCTGCTCAATGCCGTCGACTATGTCGACCCGGTACTTGAGCTGGCCGTCATTGACCCATTTCGCCATGACCTCCACGGCTTCCGGAAATCTCGAACGGTAGTCGGAAACGAGGAAGCCCTCGATCCGGGCGCGTTTCATGATGACATTGCGGAACAGCTTCGGGCTCCACCAGTCGCCACTTGCGTTGTAGGTCGAGATCATGCCGCAAAGCGCGATGCGGGCGCCCGGGTTGATGAGCGCCAGCACAGCATCCATGGTGTCCCCGCCGACGTTCTCGAAATCGACGTCGATGCCGTTCGGGCAGGCTGCGCGAAGATCGGCAAGCAGGTTGCCTTCCTTGTAGTCGACACAGGCGTCCAGACCGAACTCCTCCCTGACGACCCGGCACTTGCTCTCTCCGCCCGCAACGCCGACAACCCGGCACCCGAGTATCTTGCCGATCTGGCCGGCGAGCGAGCCGACGCCACCCGCGGCAGCCGACACGACAATCGTGTCGCCGGCCTTCGGCCTGGCAATGTCGAGCATGCCGAAATAGGCGGTCATGCCGGAGCTGCCCAGTGCGCTCGCGAATGCGTGCAGAGGCAGGCCGTACGCCACCGGGACGTGCCTGGCATGCTTCGTCACCGAGTACTCCTCCCAGGCCATGCCACCTTCGACGATGTCGCCAGGCTTGAAGTCCGGATGGTTGGACTCGACGACCACGCCCATGGTGACGCCGCGCATGACCTCGCCAAGTGCCACAGGTGCCATGTACTGGTCGATCTCGCTCATCCAGACGCGATTGGTCGGCGCCACCATGAGGTAGATGTTGCGCACCAGGATCTCGCCGTTTTCCGGCTCCGCCAGCGGTGATTCAACGAGTTGCAGGTCATGGTCGCCGATGTCGCCGACGGGGCGCTGCCTGAGGATCCAGCGCCGGTTCATTGTCTTCATACGTGTTTCTCCAAGATTTGCGCCTGCTCAGTCTTCCAGTGCGCCGTATACAGCGTTGCGCAGGAATGCCCGGTACCACACGCGCGTCGCCAGGTCGTTTTCCTGCAGCATCAGGATGGCGACCAGTTGCTCCTGCGGGTCTGCCCAGAAATAGGTCCCGAGTGCGCCGCCCCAGTAAAAGTCGCCGACTGAACCTGGCACCGGGCTCAGGCCCCGCTCGGTGCGCACGCCAACGGCCAGGCCGTGGCCCTGGCCCAGTTCAGGCAATGGTGCGTTGATGCCAAGCCCTTTCGTCGAACCGCCGAAGTGCGCGGCCGGCGGCAAATGGTTGCCAAGCATCAGGCCGACGCTGTTTCGCGAGAGCAGGCGCACGCCATCGAGCACGCCGCCGTTCAGCAGCATCTGACAGAATCGCGCGTAGTCGCCGGCCGTGGACAGCAGGCCGGCACCACCGGAATGCCATTGAGGTGGATTGTCGTCGTCATAGGCGAACAGGGCGCTGGACGTGCCGGAATCCCGGAACGGCAACGCCAGGCCTGCACCGTCCCGCCTGGCCAGCCGGAAGCCGGTCGCATGCATGCCCAGCGGTTGCGTCACGCGCTCGGCGACGAAGCGGTCGAGGTCCATGCCGGAGACAATTTCGATGATGCGGCCAAGCACGTCGGTGGACATGCCATACTCGAACACCGCACCCGGCTGGCATTGCAGTGGGATGGCCGCCAGCTTGGCGACCATCGTGGCGTTGGTCTGCCTGGGATCCATCAGGCCGTTTTCGCGATACAGGCGCTGCACCAGCGAATCGCCGAATTGCCCATAGGTCAGGCCGGATGTGTGCCGGAACAGGTCGTGAACGGTCATGGCGCGGCGCACTGGCTCGAGTGCAAGGCGGCGCTCGCCGGTATTCGCGTCGGCTGATTCGACACCAACCTGCAGGCGCGCGAACGCCGGGATGAAATGTTCGACCGGGTCGTTCAGGGTCAGCCGGCCTTCTTCCATCAACATCAGCGCCGCCACGCCGACGACTGGCCGGGTCATCGCAGCAATGCGGAAGGCCGAATGGCGTTGCATTGGACGAGACGGTGCATCCGCATGTTCGAAGCCAATGGCTTCGAACCAGGCAATCCGGCCTCTTCGCGCCACCAGCACGACAGCCCCCGGGATCTTCCGCCGATCGACATCGGCATTGAGCACCTCTGCGATGGCCTGCAGCCGCCGCCCCGAAAGTCCTGCCTGCTCGGGGGTATCGGCCTGTTCCAGGGGGCAGGTTGTGAACGGCAATGTAAGCTCCATGGGGGGCGTTGCGCGCACGCTGCGGGAAATGGCCCGGCACCAGCGGGCCCGGGCATGGTCAGGCGCTGTGCCGACGAGGGCATGCGCTTGGAAGGACCACGGCTACCGGCGAACTCCCCGGCTTGCCCCGCAGGGCCAATCGTCTTGCCGCCAGGCCTTGTCTCGGTGCCTGGACTGCGCAAGTCATGGCTGAATGTGGTAGGCCTTGACGATGCCGGCATTGCGATCGAATTCGGTATGCAGAGCCTGACTGAGCGCCGGCAGAGTCTGGGCTGGCACCGTCTCGAAGCCGAGTGCGACGATCCGTTCCTGCACCCTGGGTGTCAAGGCCGCCTTGTAGACTGCCGCCTGGATCTTCTGGATCAGCTCTGCCGGCACCTGGGCCGAAACGAAGACGCCCGCCCAGTTGTGGAAGTCGACGTCCGGGTAGCCCATCTCGGCAAAGGTCGGAACCTGCGGCAGCAGTGGCGAGCGCTGTTTCGCGGCCAGCGCATAGGCCTGAAGCTTGCCGCCCTTGATCATCGGCAGCGAGGTCACCATGCCGTCGTACATGACGGTAATCTGTCCGCCCATGACCTGGGTCAGGGCGGGCGGCGAGCCGGCAAAAGGCACGTGCTGCAGATCCATGCCGGCCTTCTGGTTCATGATCAGGCCGGCATAGTGGGCGACCGTGCCGGCGCTGTAGGAAGCAAAGCTCAGTTGGCCCGGATGGGTCTTCACATAGCCGATCAGGCTCGGCAGATCCTTGGCCGGCAGGTTCGTCGACCCGACCAGCACCAGGGTCGACCTGGCTACGGCGGCCACGGGCTTCACATCCTTCATCGGATCAAAGGAGACCTTCATCACATGCGGGATCTCCGTGAGCACATTGGTGGTCGAGACCAGGATGGTCCGGCCGTCGGGCGGCGCCGCCAGCATGGTGTTGATTGCGATGGCGCCTCCGGCTCCCGGCTTGTTGTCGACCACCACGGGCTGGCCCAGGTCTGCCGTGAGCTGGTCGGCCAGCACGCGGGCCAACACGTCCATGGTGCCGCCGGCAGGCGCGGGAATCAGCACCCGGACTGGCTTGTTGGTCCATGCCATGGCCGCGGGCATGGCCAGGGCCAGCACAGCGCAGACGGCGACGCAACGCACGCGGAAGAGAGCAGGGCGGATTGGCATGTGTGTTTCCCGGTGACAGGTGAGGGATGGGAAAAGCCCGTGCCAGCCGTCTTGTCGGGGCGGAACGGGATGGTGCCGGAGAAAAAAGGGTGGGGATGCAATGCGGTGCCGGCGGCAGCGTTCAGCCGGCAGCCATGGTTGCGCGCTGCTTCGCGCGCGCCAGCGCCTGCCGCATGCCCGCCACCAGCGTGTCGGGCGGCCGCGCGCCCGACACGCTGTGGGTGCCGTTGAAGATAAAGTGGGGCACGCCAAGTCCGCTCCGCAATGGCGGGTCTTCAGCGTCGCGCAGCGCAGGCAGCCAGTCCAGGTCGTGCTGCACCGGGTCGCCGGCGGGGCCGGGCGTCGCAATGCCGCACTCTTCCAGGGCTTGGCGCAGCACATGCGGGTCACCGATATCCTGGGCGCGGAGGAAGTAGCGCGAAAACAGGTTGCCGATCAATGCCGATGCAGCCTGGGTCCCCGCCTGCTGCCGGGCGAAGCGCACCAGGCGATGAGCCAGCACGGTGCTCGGGAAGGTCTCGATGCGTTCCAGCGCCAGCGTCAGGCCCGCTTCCTGCGCGGCGGCACAAATCTGCGCCTGCCGGACCTTCACGGCCTCGGGACTGCCCAGGCGCGCCAGGTAGAACTCGCGGTAAGGCATGCCTGCGGACGGCGTGGCGGGGATGAGCGGGTAGGACCGCCATTCCACGTTCACGGCAATGTCCGGGCGCTCGCGCGCAAGTTGGCCGATGGCGGTTTCGAGGTGCTGCTTGCCGATCAGGCACCACGGGCAGATCAGGTCGAAGTAGGCCTCGACCGAGAGCGTCAGGAAGGCATTCATGGCATCAGTTTGATAAGGCGAGCGGATGTGTGCAGCGCGGGGCCGGATCTGGATTTGCGCTCGGGTGGCAGGTGGCGCGCATCCGTTGCATCTGTTGTGCCAGCTTCCGGGCCTTGCGTGCTGGTGAAAAGAGTATCGGCCAATGGGTGCGGAGCGCATTTACATTCGGGGTCATTTATTTGACATTTCGGGACAGTTAGGGAAAGCACGATGGGCGTCGTTGCCGCGGCAAGGCCTGCCACCAGCGACCGGGCTGCGGCTGCATGATCAGGACGGATTGGTCTTGCGGAAATGATCGCGCAGGCCGGAACCATCAGGGCAGCCTTGATGCGTGGACGACACGGCCAGAGGCGATCTTCTGACCGGCAACCTGCGGCAACCGCCTGGGACTCAGCCAGCGAAGGCGGCGCAGCTTGCGGCGCCTTGTGGAGAAGGCCGTCGAACGGTGCGCTCGACGATAGTCCCGCTCCAGTCGTCGGGAAGCGCCAGCGATGGCCCGGCGCAGGTGATGGATATGCGCGCGAGATCGTCGGCGTGGTTTTGCCGACGCCGCAGCGAGCGTTATCGAACGGTCACCATTCCAGGCAGGCGAGAAATATGCGGATGGCACCCTGATCCCGCCTGCCTGGAGCGGTGGACTTGACCTTGCGGGATGCTACTGGGTCAGCACCCAGCTTGCCAGGGTCTTCAGTTCGGCCTCGCTCAGCTGCGGGAAGCCGGGCATGGGAACGGCGCCCCATTTCCCGCTGCCGCCGGCACGGATGCTCTGCATCAATTGCGTGGTCGCATCCGCTTTTCCAGCGTACTTTGCCGCGACATCGTGCAGCGCTGGCCCGACCAGTTTCTTGTCGACAGCGTGGCAAGCGGTGCAGTTGTTGGCACTTAGCAGGCTCCTGGCATCCTGCGGCGCCGTGGATGCTTGCACGGCGGGATGCGCGGCTGCGGTTCCCGCGCTGTCCTTGCCCCGTTCCGCGCCGTAGGTCTTGACCAGGTAATCGATCATGGCCGGCATGTCTTCGTCCTTCAGCGGTGCGCCAAAGGGCTTCTTCATCTTCTTTACCGTGGCTTCCCAATAGGCGCGCGTAGACGAAGGCGGCTGGCTTTGCACGTATTGAGCGGAGTGGCAGGTCATGCAGTTCTGCTGCACCAGGCGGTATCCGGGGAGTTCGCTGGGCCGATAGCTGGCGGTTTCCGCAGGGAGCGTGACTTCCAGTGCGAAGGCAGCGGGAATACCGCTCAGGACTGCCATTGCGGCGGCGAGGCTGGCGCGTACCAGTCTGGGATTCATCATGGTGTACCTCATACTGCGCTGACGCGGGTGGCTTCCACCACATTGCGCATATAGCCCGCCGGATTCCAGAGCGCATTGAGCGGCTGGCTTTGCCCGATTCGATTGGTGGCGCGTACGCGCAGATCGTAGCTGCCCTTGCGCGCGGGGCGGAAGGCCACGCTCCACTCCCGGAAAGAGTAGCGGCCGAGATCCTTGCCCAGACGCGCTGCGTTCCAGGTCTGCCCGCCATCGGCGGAGAATGCAACGTCGGAAACACCGTACCCGCCGTCAAATGCGATGCCGCGCACGACCGTCTCATGGCCGGCGGATACCTTGCTGCCGGTCTGCAGGCTGGTGATGAACGAGCGAACGTTGAAGCGGCCGATCGGCGTTGTACGCGCGGGCGCCGTGCCCGGCTCCACGCACGCGCAGCCATTGTCGGGCGTGCGATATGCGGTGCTCATCCAGAAACCATCGAAGACGCTGTCAAGTACCTGGATCTTCGAAAGGTGCTTCACCCAATAGGTGCCGTAGTGGCCCGGCACTACCAGCCGAAGCGGATAACCGTTGAGGAGGGGAAGATCCGCGCCGTTCATGCCCCACGCCAGCATCACCTCGCCATCCAGTGCGTGATCGATATGCAGCGCTTTCACAAAGTCCGGACCGGTGTCCAGCGGCGGGTGATCCAGTCCGTCAAAGCTGACCTGCACGGCGCCGGCTTGCACGCCAGCCTTTTCCAGGACCTTCTTCAGCGGAATCCCCATCCATCTGGCATTGCCCATGGCACCGTTTGCGAGCTGGCCGCCGTTGACGCGCGGGGTGAAAAAGCCGCGGCTGTTCCCGGAGCACTGATTGACCGCTACCAGTTCGACCGGGTCGGCCATCTGCTTCAGGTCGGCAAGCGACAACGTCAACGGGTTGGCAACCTTGCCGCCCACTTGCAGGCGGTAGCTGTCTGCATCGATGGACGTAGGAATGCCACTCCAGTGGTATCGCACGAAGAACGCATCGTTGGGCGTGATGGCGCCTTCATTGAAGACGCTGAAGGGTGTCTCCAGTTGCGGGGGGCGGCTGGTCAGCAGGATCAAGGGGCGCTTCTGGGGGAATGCCACCAGCTCGCGCGTGCCGTTATCGAAAGGCAAGTCCACCGTGCCTGCGCTTGCGGCTGCCATCGCGTCGAGCGCGTAGCCGCCAATCGCAGCGTGTGCGCCAATGGCAGCCGCACCCCGCAGGAAGGTGCGCCTCGCAGGCAATATCCGATCAGGCTTCTTATGGTTCTCCACTGCTTCTCCTCTGGGGTTGGATTTTTTATCTGCTGCCGCTCAGGCGGCGAACCAGCACAAGGCCGCACCGCCTGCGATCAGGAACACGAACAGCATGCCCGCCAGGATCATCGGCGCCCGGCCGGTGCGGACCAGGTCGATCAAGCGTGTTTGCAGGCCGATCGCGAGCATCGCAGTGGCAAGCAGCCAGTTGTCCAGTGCGTTCAATCCGGGCTTCCAGGCATGCGGCACCATGCCGGCGGAGTTGATGGCCATCACGGCAACAAAGCCAAGGGCAAACCACGGTACCGAGCGCAGGAGGCCGGCCCAGCCGGCGCTCCCGGTATCGAGGCCTTGCTTGCGGTCGCTTGCGCGGGTCCACAGTGCCATGATCAGCAGCAGGGGGCCGAGCGCCAGCACGCGCACCATCTTGGCAACGACGGCGGCATCGGCGGTCGCATCGCTGACCATCTTGCCGGACGCAATGACCTGCGCTACCTCATGCAGGGTGGCGCCGGTGAAGATGCCAAAATTGCGTTCGCTGACCGCCATGTGCATGGGACCCACGGCGAGGTCGAACAGGTAGGGGTAGAGCACCATGCCCACCGTCCCGAACAGCACGACCGTGGCCACGGCGACGGCAGTCTGGCGATTGTCCGTCTTCACCACGGAGGCCATGGCAATGGCGGCAGCGGCGCCGCATATGGCGCTGCCCGCGCTGACCACAAGCGCGTCGCGCCGCTCGAGCCCCAGCAGCTTGACGCCGACCCAGGTGCCCAACAGCAAGGTCGAGGCCAGCATGGCAAGGGGAATCAGGACGCCGGCCAGGCCCAGTGCAACGATCGCGTCGAATGTCAGGCGCAGGCCGTACAACGCCACACCCCAGCGCAGCATGTGATGCCGCGCGACCTGCATGCCTGGCGCCAGCGGCGTGAGCCAGCCGCGCGGCAACGTGTTCCCGGCGAACATGCCTGCGAACATGGCCAGTGTCAGGGCGCTCAGGCCCGTCTTGGCGAGGGCTGGGTGCTCTGACAGCTTCAGCGCCAGCCAAGCGATGAATCCAAGCGGCAAAAGCGTAAGCAGCCGGTTCCGCCAGATCAGGGCGGAGGAGAGGGGGGGGCTGCTGGCTTGAGCGATCGAAGACATGGCGGGGACCTTCCTGTGTGGATACGCGAGCGTAGAGCGCTTGGCCTATTCGGTAAAGCGGGAAATTTTGGTATCCCTTACCGGTTATATCGATAGATAGCGGGGATGCCGCATCGCCGTTCAATAGTTCGCATGCCTTGAATCGACCGGGCGCGTTCCGGCCACCGATAACAAGAGCGAAAAAAACGCTCGCATTGGAAGCCCCCGATGCGAGCCTGAATGCCAGGATCCCGGCGCCGAGTCTAGCTTCCGCATGGTCGATGCATGCCCCCCGCTGCGGGGGGTTAATGCGCCAATGCCCCTGACCGCGCTGCCCCGTAGCGGGTCGCATACTCCCACCCCAGTTCCGCAAGCGGTTTTGCCTTGCGGCCGGTTTCCAGCGCGTCCGCTGCTGCCGCATTGCCGGCTTGCGCGCGCCGCGCGATACCGTTCATGATGGCGGCCAACCTGAAGAAGTTATAGGCGAGGTAAAAGTCCCAGTGTTCCATCTCCTGCATGCCATTGGCGTTGCCATACCACTGGATGTAGGTGGCCTCGTCCGGAACGCCCAGTTCATGCAGGTCCAGCCCGCCGATGCCGCGCCACAGCGACGCCGGGATGTGCCAGCCCATGCACTGGTAGGCAAGATCCGCCACCGGGTGGCCCAGCGTTGACAATTCCCAGTCCAGGACCCCGAGTACGCGCGGCTCGGTCGGATGAAAGAGCAGGTTGTCCAGGCGGAAGTCGCCGTGCACAAGGCTGGTCCGGTGTTCCGGCGGAAGATGGCGCGGAAGCCAGTCCGCCAGGGCTGCCAGCGCGGTATTGCCGTCCGTACCGGTTTCTTCGCACTGCCGCGACCAGCGGCTCACTTGCCGTGCGATGTAGTTTCCGCTTTTGCCAAAGTCGGCGAGGCCTGCCTTCTGATAGTCCACCCGATGCAATGCAGCGATCACCCGGTTCATTTCCCGGTAGATCGCCGTGCGTTCCCCACGCGCCAGGCCGGGCAGCGACTGGTCGAACATCACTCTGCCTTGCAGGAACTCCATGACGTAGAAGGGGCTGCCCAGGATCGACGTATCCTCGCTGTAGAGGAAGAGCCGCGGGACGGGTACTTCGCTCCCCTGCAGGGCACGCATCACGCGATATTCGCGGTCGATGGCATGGGCGGACGATAGCAGCTTGCCCGGCGGTTTGGTGCGCAGTACATATTGCTGCCCTTCGCACCAGATCCGATAGGTGGGATTGGACTGGCCGCCGGCCAGCCGTTCCGCCATCAGCGAGGGCCGCTCGATCAGGCCCTGCGCGTGCAGCAAGGCTGCCAGCCTGGTGCAATCCAGATCCAGCATTTGTTCATCCGCCGAAGCGGTCTCGCTTTGTGCGGTGGCATGCGTCATCGTGTCTGTCTCCTTGTCCCCCGATCCGGTGCGAGGTCTCTTTTCGGTTGGCAGTGTCGTGCGTTCGTGCTAAAGCGTGCTGACCATGTGACCGCCATCGACCGGCAGTACGGCGCCGGTGATGTAATCCGAAGCGTTCGACGCCAGCAGGAGCAGCGCGCCATCGAGTTGCTCCGGCTGCCCGAGCCGGCGTTGCGGGATCCGCTTGACCAGCGCCTGGCCGCTATCGGACTCGAAAAAGCGCCGATTGATGTCGGTCTCAAAATACCCCGGCGCCAGCGCATTGACGCGGATGCCATACCGCGCCCATTCCAGCGCGAGCGAGCGTGTCAGGTGAATCAGTCCCGCCTTTGCCGCGGTATAGGCGGGCACCTGCTGGGCGACGCGCAGGCCAAGGATCGAGGCGATGTTGACGATGCTGCCGCCTTTGTCGCCATCGCGCATCGTCTGCGCCGCCTGCCGTGCCACCCGCCACGCGCCGCTCAGATTGGTGTCGATCACGCTTTGCCATTCGTCCTCCGCAACCTCGAGAGCAGGGCGGGTGACGGCAATGCCTGCGCTGTTCACCACGATGTCTACCGTGCCCAACGTACTGGCCGCGGCAGCGAAGGCCGACGCCACCGAGGCCGGATCCCTGACGTCGAGCGAAACCACGCAGCCTTCAGCACCTTCGTCGCGCAGTGCGGCAAGCAACGCCTCGCCTTCGCCGACGCGCCGTCCGGCCAGTGCAACCCGGCATCCCGCACGCGCCAGGGTCAGGGCGAAGTGCCGGCCCAGGCCGCCGAATGCGCCGGTCACCAGTGCGACCTTGCCCTCCAGGTCGGCAAACGGGTTAGGGGCGGGATGCGCTTTCATGCAAGATCTCCTTTGATTGCCAGAATGGATGCCCGCTTCTTGTCAGCAGGGGACTTCGCCTTCCAGCGTTACCCGGTTCAGGATGCGCTCGGCCTCGCCGTAGTCGTGCACGGCATAGTGCATGGTGCAACGGTTGTCCCACATCACGACATCGCCCTGCTGCCACATATGGCGGTAGATGTTATCGGGGCTGGTCGAGTGTTCGTAGAGAAAGTCGAGCAGCGGCCGGCTTTCGGCGGGCGTCATGCCTTCGATGGAGTGAGCCGTGTCGGGATGCCCCACATAGAGCGCCTTGCGGTGTGTCTCCGGATGGGTGCGAACAAGGGGGTGGACCGCCGAGGGCACCGCATCCGACCCCGTCATCCGGGCGAGCCGCAGTCCCGTGAAGCGTACGCGCAGGCCCTCGAGCATGCGTTGCATGGCGGGCGACAGGCGCGCGTAGGCCAGATATTGATTGCACCACATCGTGTCTCCGCCGCGCGGGACCACCACCGCSGAGAGAATGGAGATCTTGGGCGGCACCTCGGTATAGATGGAGTCGGAGTGCCAGGCCTCGGTGGAGGCCGTCTCCTTGGGAATCTTGGTGACCTGGGCGAGTTCAGGGAAGTCCGACAGCCCCCGCAGCAGCGGATTGTTTTGCACCGGCTTGCCCCAGCGCCTGGCAAATGCGATCTGGGCCTCAGGCTGGAGCCTTTGGCCGCGGTAGACCAGCACGCCGTATTCAAGGAATGCCCGATGCAACTCTTCGAAGGCCGCGTCGGCAATCGGTTCGTTCAAATCGATGCCTTCCACCGACGCGCCAACCGAGCCGGTGAGCGGTGTGACCTGGATACCCATGAATGTCTCCTGTTCGTTATTGAAAACTCAAAAACTCAAAAGGATGAATCAGTCCGCGACGAGCACGATCTTGCCGACATGCTGGTCAAGCTGCATATAGGCGTGCGCTTCGCCAATGGCATCCATCGGAAAGGTGCGGTCGATCGGCAGACGGATCCGCCCAGCCGCCAGGAAGGGCAGCATGTCGCGCGCGCAAGCCTGGATGCATTCCAGCCGCTCCTGCTCCGAGCGGGTGCGGAATGTCACGCCGACCAGCGTCAGCCGCTTGAGYCAGAGCAGGCTCAGGTCGATCTGCGCCGTGTTCGAACCCAGCCGGGCAATATTGACCAGCCGTCCCTTGACCGCGAGGCTCTGCATATTTGCCTCGAAGACCGGGCCGCCCACGGTGTCGATGATGAGATCGACGCCACGCTTGTCCGTGGCAGCCATGACGGCATCGACCTGCGATTCGCTCGATGCGTTGATGCCCACATCGACGCCGAACTGGCTCAGGCGATCGAGCTTGGCTGCCGAGCGCGAAGTGGCGATCACCGGCTTGGCGCCAAGCAGCGACGCGATCTGGATCGCGGCCATGGCCACGCCGCCCGACGCGCCATTGATCAATATCGACTCGCCGGTGCGCAGCCGGCCATTGGTCACCACCGCGTCGTGGGCCGTGATGAAGACATTGGGGAACGCCGCGGCATCGATCCAGGAAAGACCACCGGGTACCGGCATCAGTGCCAGCGGATCGGCGATCACGTATTCGGCCTGGCAGCCGCGGCCGTGGCCCATGACGCGATCCCCCTCGCTCCAGCCGCGCACGCCGTCGCCGACCGCTGCCACCTCCCCGGCAAATTCGACGCCTGTGGTGATCGTATTGCCCGTGCGCAATTCACGCGCCTGGTTGATCTCGCCCCGGTTGAGACCGGCGGCTCGCACCCTGACCAGAACCTGGCCGGCGCCGGCGACCGGAACGGGGATGTCCTGTATTTCCACCTTGCCGCCAGTAGGGCTCGGTATGACACGTACTGCTCTCACTGCTGTCTCCTTTTCATATGGTCCTGCAGTAGATCGATCACTCGCCGGCGAGGGCCTTGGTACGGATCAGCGCCAGCAGTTCAAGGGCGCGCTCGGCGGCGCGCTCGCCGCCCGCCAGGTTGCCGCGGACAAAGGGCGGCCGGATATCCTCGATCTCGGCCAGCATCTGCATCAACTCGCCGTCCGCGATGCTGAGCCGTCGGAACTCGTTGATGGTCAGCAGGTAAGTGTGAAAGACGTCGCTATCCGGCTGGTTCGCACGCAGGCGATGCAGCGCGGCGTTCAACCAGTGCGTGCCCGCCAGCATGGCGGCCTCGATCCTGATTTCGTAGTCGGCTGGGCCGCACTTCTGCAGCGAGCGCTCGATCCGGCGCGCGATGGCGATATGGGCGTCAACGTGCATCTTTGTCTCCCTGCATCCGGCTGGCCAATAGCTGCAGGCAACGGGCAAGGGCAGCATCGCATTCCCCGGCAATGTCCGCCGTCGGCACCAGCCCCTCGCGCAGGCAGGGATCCCGATGGCGTTCGACGATCTCCATTTCATGCATCATCGCCGCCACATCCTCCGGGACCGGGGCGTCGATCTTCGGCCTGCCCACGTGCAGCACATCGCCGAGCGGGCGGAATGCCGGACGCAGCGAGCCGTCCGGCTGTGGCACCAGGTAGGCGCCTGGCTGCGTCGGGAACACATCGTCGTCCAGCGTGACGGCGGCATGATGGAGTGCTGCGTTGACGGCGTGCGTGCCAGCCGTCATGCCGGTCCAGAACCACAGTTCAAAGTCCTGGAGAGGATCGAGGCGTTCGCGCAATGCCTCCAGCTTTGCAATCTTCTCCATGTGGGAAACCACCTTCATGCCTTGTCTCCTGAATTCGCGGCAGTGCCGCCCTTGTTGTGAAGATAGGCACAGCGCGCCTTGCTGTCAAGAACTTCTATATAGGACTGCTATTCTTTGAGTAGTGGATTTCCCCAGTAAACCTTGACACTATGGCCTTCCGCTAACTACAGTACATCAAACACCTATATAGGAATCCAGCAAATGCCACGTGCCATCGTACTCAACCAGGCGGACAACGTCGCCACGCTGCTCGATGCCGGCCGTGCCGGCGAGCCCTGCATCCTTCAAGGAGAGTCATCGGGCCAGATGACCCTGCTCCAGGATGTGCCGTTTGGCCACAAGGTCTGCATCGCGGATACCCCGCAGAGCGCCGATGTCCTGAAGTACGGCCAGGTCATCGGGCGGGCCAGCCGGAACCTGAAGGTTGGCGAACACATGCACGTGCACAACATCGAGTCGACCCGCGCCCGCGGCGATCTGGAAAAGAGGTAAGCAAATGGCAATGACATTCCTTGGCTACCGCCGCGAGAACGACGCAGTTGGCGTACGCAACTGGGTAGCGGTGATTTCCGTGATGGACAACTGCAACCCGGTCACGCGCACCATCGCGCAGACTGTCAGCGGCTGTATCCCCGTTACCACCTTGTTCGTGCGCGGGCAGTTCGGCGCCGACCTGGATTTCGCCTATGAGTCGCTGGCGGGACTGGGACGCAATCCCAATGTCGCCGCAGTCCTGCTGGTGGGACTCGAAGCTTCGTCGACGGAAGAGGTGGCGCGCCGTATCAGGACGACGGGGAAGCCCGTGGAAACGGTGCATCTGCAACCGAATGGCACGATCGACTGCATTGCCGCCGGCACCCGCAAGGCCTTGAAGCTCTCGCTGGCGGCCTCGCGTGCAAGGCGCGAACGCTGCCCGGTGTCGTCGCTGGTCCTGGGCGTCGAATGCGGCGGTTCGGATACCACGTCCGGCCTGAGCTGCAATCCGACGATCGGCCGCCTGGCCGACCGGGTGATCGAAGAGGGGGGCACCGTCATTATTTCCGAGACGTCCGAGTTCATTGGCGCGGAGCACCTGTTTGCCGCGCGTGCCGTCGACGCATCAGTCAGGGAAGCCTTCGTCAAGGCGGTCCGCGACATGGAGAATCTCGCGATTATCCGTGGCGTGGATATGCGCGAATCCCAGCCCTCGCCCGACAACAAGCGGGGCGGGCTGACCACGGTCGAGGAGAAAGCCCTGGGCGCGATGGCCAAGGCTGGCTCGAGCCCACTGGTTGGCGTGCTGCGCTATGGCGAAGCTCCGGGAAAAAAAGGCCTGCATTTCATGGACGCTCCGGCGGCGGCAGTGGAAAATCTCAGTGCACTTGCCGCCGGCGGTTGCCAGCTCACCTTTTTTGGCACGGGGGTCGGCAATCCGATCGGCAGCATGGTCGCTCCGACGGTCAAGGTTTGCGGCAACGTCAATACGCTGGAGACCATGGCCGATAACATTGATTTCGACGCAAGCGGGATCCTCGAGAAGGGACAAAAAATCTCCGATGTGGGCGATCGGCTGTATGCCTACGCCATGGAGGTGGCATCCGGCACCCGTCTCAGCAGCGAGCTACTGGACATCAGGGAAACCGCAATCAGTCGATTTGCACTTAGCCTCTGAGTCAACATGACAAAGCTGATCAGCGTCTCCGACGCCATTATCCGTTCCATTGAATCCGGCGCGCTGCGCGAGGGTGACAGGTTGCCTTCCGAGGGCGAGCTTGCCACGGCGCACGGCGTCAGCGTGGGCACGATTCAGAAGGCGCTGGCGCGTCTGTCGCACTCCGGACTGATCACCCGCGAGCAGGGACGCGGCACCTTCGTCTCGGGCGCCAGGGTCGCGCCTGCCGATGTGCGCTATCTGCGCTTTCGCGATGCCGACGGAAACGAGCTGCCTTCCTACGTCCATGCGCGCTCGGTCAAGCGGCTCAAGCGCAAGGGGCCGTGGTCGGAGTTCCTCGATGGCGAAGCCTTCGTTCGCATTGAACGCATCATCAATGTGGGCGGGCGCTTCGATCTGTACAGCGAGTTCTGGCTGCGCGAGGAGGACTTCGCGCAACTGGGCGGCGTTGAGCGCGGCGAACTCGAGAAGAATCTGCGGGAACTGCTCGGGCAGCGCCTGGCGCTCCCAACGTTGCGCGTGGACCAGTGGATGCGATTCGACGAAATCCCGTCGGTAGCGGCCCGCGAGCTTGGCCTCGAAGCCGGGCAGCCGGGCTTCGTCATGGAACTGCGCGGCTATACGCTGCGTGACCGCCCCCTGTACTACCAGACGGTCTATTCCGGCCCGTTTTCGGAGCGCCTCATGGTGGTGCGGGAGAAGAGCGCATGAGCACGCATTGGAACGTTCAGGCGCTTGAGCACTGGACGACCCGGGTATTCGCAGGCTGCGGCGTGCCGCCGGAGCAGGCGGCCGAAGCCGCCGCCATCCTGGTGCGCAGCGAGTTGCGGGGCTATAAGACGCACGGCATGACTCGCCTGGCGTCCTATGTGGAGCGGCTGCGGGCGAACGAGTTCAATCCCAGGCCGGAGATGGCAGTTCGATCCTTCCCCGGCGGCATCGTGCTGCAGGCCGATGCCGCCATGGGGCAGATCGCCGGCCCTTATGCCGTACGCCTGGGACTGGAAGCCCTGGAGACCAGCGCTTCCGTACTGATCGTGCTGCAATCGTGCGGCCATCTGGGGGCGCTAGGCATCCACGCCTTGCTGGCCGCGGAGGCGGGCGCCTTCTCCATGATCGGGCAACGCACGCCGCCGGCACTCGCGATGGAGGGATTCCCGCGCCCGGCGATCGGACACAACCCGATTGCGTTCGGTTGCCCAATGCCGGGGCAGCCTCCGATCATATTCGACGTGGCTTGCAGCGTGGCCGCGCGTGGCCACATCCTGCTCGCCGCCCGTGAGGGAAAGCCGATCCCGCAAGGGTGGGCGCTGGATGCGGACGGCCGGCCCACCACCGACGCCAGGCGCGCGCTGGGCGGGTCACTGCTGCCGATGGGCGGGCACAAGGGCATCGGCATCGCCATGATGGTGGAGTGCCTGGCCGGTGCCCTCGCGGCCACGGCCGCTTCGCACGCACCGGAGCCGGGCAATGCCCCGCATGGCCGTGCCGCCGCCATGCAGGATGGGTTCCTCTGGATGGTCAAGCCTGAATCCTTCGCCGGGCAGGCACCCTTTGGCGCGTATATGCGCCAATGGACCGAGACCTACCTTTGCGCAGGCGGCGATGAAGCGCGGCTGCCCGGCAATCGTGGCGACGCATTGGAGCGCGAGGCACGCGCGCACGGCATCGTGCTGCCCGCTGCGATCGCGCAGGAGTTAAGCGCGCTTGGCGAACAGCTCGGCGTGCGATTTCCGACATAAGCATTAGCACAAGCACAAGCACAAGCACAAGCACCGAAGCGCCACACGTACCGGATCCTTGCGAGCCCGGCGGGTGCCGGTCGCCCTCCCCACAACATGATTGGTGAGTACCTGCCCTATGAATGCCCCTCTCTCAGACGCTTCACGCAAGGCCATGGAAATCGTCACGCTCGACGACAAGTACGCACTGGATACGGGGCGTGCCTTCATGAGCGGCGTCCAGGCACTGGTGCGCCTGCCGCTGCTGCAGCGCAAACGCGATGCACTGGCCGGCCACAATACCGCCGCATTTATTTCCGGCTACCGGGGCTCTCCGCTCGGCGGATACGACCAGGCGCTGTGGCAGGCCAAGAAGCACCTCGCGGACAATCACGTCGTCTTCAAGCCCGGCGTCAACGAGGAACTCGGCGTGACCGCGGTGTGGGGCTCGCAGCAACTCGAGTTCGATGCCGAGAGCAAGAAGTACGACGGCGTGTTTGGCATCTGGTACGGCAAGGGCCCGGGAGTGGACCGCAGCGGCGATGCGCTCAAGCACGCCAATCTGGCAGGCACCGCGCCGCTGGGTGGTGTGATCGCACTGGCAGGGGATGACCACGTGTCCAAGAGCAGCACGCTCGCGCACCAGAGCGACCCTACGTTGATCGCCTGCGGGCTGCCGGTGTTCTTTCCCGCCAGCGTGCAGGACATTCTGGATCTGGGCGTGCATGCCTTTGCCATGAGCCGCTTCAGTGGCTTGTGGGCCGGCATGAAGACCGTGCAGGAGGTGGTGGAGGCGGGCGCGTCGGTGGTCACCGATGCCGACCGGGTGCGCATCCTGCTGCCCGAGGATTTCGCCATGCCGCAGGGCGGCTTGCATATCCGCTGGCCCGACGATCCGCTGGCGGCGGAAGCGCGGATGATGGAGATCAAGTGGCCGGCGGCGCTGGCCTATATCCGCGCAAACCGGCTCAACCGCAACGTGATTGAAGGGCAGAATGACCGCCTGGGCATCATCGCCAGCGGCAAGGCCTACAGCGACACCCGGCAGGCGCTGGCCGACCTTGGCCTGGACGACGCCTTGTGCCGCGCGATTGGCGTGCGGCTGCATAAGGTGAGCGTGGTGTGGCCGCTGGAGCCGACGAGCGTGCGCGAGTTCGCGCACGGCCTGCGTGAAATCCTCGTGGTCGAGGAGAAGCGCCCGATCATCGAGCAGCAGTTGAAGGATGAGCTGTACCACTATCGCGCCGACGCACGGCCTGCCGTGATCGGCAAGTACGAGCCGGCCGACGGTGAAGGCGCCGGCGGTGAATGGAGCCACCGCAAGCCGGCGGAAAGCTGGCTGCTGCGCGCCAAGGCCGACCTGAGCCCCGCGCTGATCGCCAAGGCCATCGCTGGCCGCCTGAAGAAGCTGGGCGTGCCCCCGGATGTCGCCGCGCGGATGGACGTGCGCCTGGCGCAAATCGAGGCCAAGGATCGCCAGTTCCCCCAGGGCGACAGCCGCGGCGTCGACCGTCTCCCGTGGTTCTGTCCAGGTTGTCCGCACAACACCAGCACCCGTGTGCCGGACGGATCGATTGCCATGGCCGGGATCGGATGCCACGGCATGGTGGTCTGGATGGACCGTTCGACCACGTCGTGGACACAGATGGGCGGCGAGGGCGTGCCCTGGATGGGGCAGGCGCCGTTCAGCAAGCGCGCGCACATGTTCGCCAATCTGGGCGACGGCACGTACAACCACTCCGGCTCGCTGGCGGTGCGGCAATCGATCAATGCCGGCGTCAATATCACCTACAAGATCCTCTACAACAGCGCCGTTGCCATGACGGGCGGGCAACCGGTCGACGGGCAACTGGACGTACCGGGCATGACGCGCGAACTGGCGTCGGAGGGGGCCAAGCGCATTGTCGTGGTGACCGACGAGCCGCAGAAGTATGCTGTCGTCAAGGACCTGGCGCCTGGCGTCACCATACGCCACCGCGATGAACTCGATGCCGTGCAGCGCGAGCTGCGGGTGGTCGAGGGTGCCACCGTGATCATCTACGACCAGGCGTGCGCCACCAAGAAGCGGCGGGAGCGCAAGCGCGGCACCATGGTCGATCCGGACAAGCGCGTCATCATCAACGAACTGGTTTGCGAAGGCTGCGGGGATTGTTCGGTCGAGAGCAACTGCGTAGCGGTACAGCCGCTCGAAACCGAGTTCGGCCGCAAGCGTGAGATCAACCAGAACACCTGCAACAAGGACTTTTCCTGCGTCAAGGGCTTCTGCCCGAGTTTCGTCACGGTGGAGGGCGGCAAGCTCAAGAAGCCGGAGGCGGCGCGCAAGACGAAGCTCGCCGATATGCCGGCGCTTCCCGAACCGAAGCTGCCGGATGCCGCCAAGGCCCAGCGCATCGTGGTGGCAGGCGTCGGCGGGACGGGGATCGTCACCATCGGCCAGGTACTCGGCATGGCAGCCCACCTGGAAGGCAAGAGCGTGATCACGCAGGATGCCACCGGCATGGCGCAGATGGGTGGCGCCACCTGGAGCCACATCCAGATTGCCAGCGAGGCCGATGCCCTGCACGCAACGCGAGTCGATGTCGCCATGGCGGACCTGGTGATCGCCTCCGATACGGTGGTCGGTGCCAGCAAGGCAACGCTGGCGACCATGTTGCACGGCCGTACCTTTGTCGTGCTCAACAGCCACGTGACGCCGACTTCGGCCTTTGTCCGCGACCCGGACTGGCAGTCTCACAGCGACCAGGCGATTGCGGCGATCGCACAAGGCGTCGAGGCCGGCCAGATCGGCATCTTCGATGCCGAACAGGTGGCGACGCAATTGCTTGGCCAGTCGATCTACTCCAACCTGATGCTGCTCGGCTACGCCTGGCAGAAGGGCAGGGTGCCGCTCTCGCGCGAAGCGCTGATGCGTGCCATTGAACTCAACGCCGTGCAGGTCGACAACAACAAGGCGGCCTTTGAGTGGGGCCGGCACTGCGCGCACGATCTGGCCAGGGTGCCCGTGCGGTCCGCCGATGCCCAGGTGGTCCAGTTTGTCAGGAAGCCTTCGATCGGCGATTTCATCGGCAAGCGCGCCGAGTTCCTCGCCAGCTACCAGAACCGCGCCTATGCCGCGCAGTATGAGGATTTTGTCGCCAGGGTGCAGGCGGTGGAGTCGCGCTTTGGCAGCAGCAAGGTGACCGAGGCGGTCGCACGCTACCTGTTCAAGCTGATGGCCTACAAGGACGAGTACGAGGTGGCGCGGCTGCATACCGACCCGGCCTTCATCGGCAAGGTCGCCGCGATGTTCGAGGGCGATTTCAAGCTGGTCCACCATCTGGCGCCGCCGTTGATGGCCAGGAAGAACGAGAAGGGCGAACTCGTCAAGCGGCCATTCGGCCCGTGGATGCGCACGGCGTTCCGGATCATGGCCAGGCTCAAAGGCCTGCGTGGCACCCCCTTCGATGCGTTCGGCTACACCGAGGAACGCAAGGTGGAGAGGGCGCTGATCGGGGAGTACCGCAAGAGTATCGAAGAGCTCCTGCAAACGCTGTCGCAACAGAATCTCGACCTGGCACTGGATATCGCGCGCCTGCCGGAAGACATCCGTGGCTACGGCCACGTCAAGGCGCGAAATCTGGCCGCAGTCCGGGCCAGGTGGGAACGCTTGATGGCGCAGTGGCGTGACGCCCCTGGTGGACGGAGCAAGGCCGAGCCGAAGCGCAAAGCCATTGCCTGAGTCAAAGGCTGCGTACCCGGCGTACCAAGCGTACGCAGCCTACCAACAAGCAAGTTTGTATGTAGAGCATCATCAAAACACGATAAAGTCTGGAGACCGTGATGAACTTCGTACTGCGCCATGCAGGCCTGTTTCTGTCTGCCATTGCACTGGCTGCTACCGTCCCCTGCGCGTGGGCGCAGGGTGGGTACCCAAACAAGCCGATCCGCATCATCGTACCGTGGCCGGCCGGGGGCGGCGTCGACTCCGTCACCCGTACCGTGGCGGAGAAGCTCTCCATCAGTCTTGGCCAGCCGGTCCTGGTGGACAACCGGCCCGGCGCCACAGGCAATATCGGTGCGGCCATGGGCGCGAAGGCAGCACCGGATGGCTATACGCTGCTGGTGGCAGGCGCACCGATGACGATCAACGCAAGCCTCTACAGCAACCTGCCCTTCGACGCGAGCAAGGATTTTGCGCCGCTCGGCCTGCTGGCCAGTTCACCCTATGTGCTGGTGGTCAATCCGACGGTGGCGAAATCGGTGAAGGAACTGGTGGCCAGTGCCAGATCGGAGCCGGGCCGGATGAGCTATGCGTCGCCAGGACCCGGAACGCAACAGCACCTGGTTGGAGAGTCGTTCAAGGACGCAGCCCACATCAACGTCATCCATGTCCCTTACAAGGGCGGGCCGCAGGCACTGACCGACATGGTCGGCGGCCATATCGCGATGATGTTCCACGGCCTTCCCGCCGTGCTGCCGTTCGTGAAATCCGGCCAGGTCAGAGCCATCGCGGTTGCCAGCAAGCAGCGCCTGAGCATGCTGCAGGATGTGCCGACCATGGCGGAAGCGGGATTCCCTGGTATCGAGGGGAGCGAATGGTATGGCCTGGTGGCGCCTGCCGGAACGCCGAAGGAAATCGTGGCGCGCCTCGGCAGCGAGATCGCGAAAGCCCTGAACATGCCGAGTGTCCGCGATCAGTTGATCGGCAGAGGCTATGAACCGGCCAGCGGCACCCCCGAGCAGTTCGGCACGTTCATCGCCGCCGAGCAGAAGAAGTGGGCCATCGTGGTCAAGCAATCGGGGGTGCGCGTGGACTAGTGGATACCAGTACGGATGCGCGTGACCAAGCGGAAAACTGGCGCAAACGCGAGTGACGGCGGGCCGCCGGCAGCACAGCAACGACTACCGTCAGCGAGCAATGTACTCGCTGATCCACCGCCGCAAGGCAGGAGACACCAATGCCCTCTGATCCGACTGCGATGGGAGCCACATCCCCACGCGCCATGCCGAACACTACAGCGCCCAAGAAGCTATCCAAGGTTTCGGCCGTTTCCGCCATTACCATCGGTGGCGCACTGGAACTGTATGACTCGGGTGTCTACAACTTCTTCGCCCTCCTGATCGTTCCCCTGTATTTTCCAGTCGGCAATCCTCTCGGCCAGTTGCTGCTGTCCTTCGGCACCTTTGGGGCAGGCTATCTGATGCGGCCTTTGGGCGGCCTGGTCATCGGTATGTATGCCGACCGCGTAGGCCGCAAGCCGGCGGTGGTGCTCTCGATGTGGCTGATGGCCGCCAGTGCGTTGATTTTGGTGGTGACGCCACCCTATGCGCAACTTGGCGTCCTTGCCCCCGTGCTGATGATTCTTGCCCGCCTGATCCAGGGCTTCGCCATCGGCGGCGAGATGGGCTCTGCCAGCGCGATGCTGCTCGAGTATGCGGATGAGCGATCGCGGGGCTACTACACCAGTTGGCAGGCATCCAGCCAGGGCGTTGCCGCTGTCTTCGCTGCCTTGGTTGCACTGGTGCTCAGTCATGCGCTGCCGCCTTCCGCGCTTGAGTCATGGGGGTGGCGCGTCGCCTTTCTGATTGGCATCCTGGTGATTCCGATCGGCCAGATCATCCGGCGCCGCCTGGAGGAGACGCTGGTGCCGGAGCCGAAGAAGGCGTCGAAGAAAGGTGCCGGCCGCGCGTTGCTGAAGGCGCATTGGCGCGAATTGCTGGCGAGCGTCCTGCTGATGATCGGCCTCGCGGCCTCGATCCACGTGATCGCCTTCTACCTGGCCAACTACGCAACCTTCCAGTTGCATATCGCGCGCGCGGATGCCATCTGGGCAGGCTTCGTCGCCGCGCTGGTACTGGCGGTGTTCGCACCGCTGTCCGGTTGGCTCTGCGATCGCGTCGGCCGCCGCAAGGTAGTCTGGTGGTCCCGGATTGCGCTGTTAGTCACGATCTATCCCGCCTTCTCGCTCCTGAACCGCTTTCCATCCCTGACGTGCTTGCTGGTCGTGGTAGGGCTGCTGGCCGTACCGATGGCGATGACTTCTCCCGCCACGATGGTGCTGGTCAGCGAGGTGCTGCCGCAGCGGCTGCGCGCAACCGGCATGTCGGTCACGTATTACGTGGCGATCGCGGTGTTCGGCGGCTTCGCGCAGTTGTTCTCGACGATGCTGATGGAGGTCACGGGAAACCCTAACGCGCCGGCTCTCTATGTCATGGGCTGCGGCGTTGTCTCGCTGATCGGGCTAGCCATGGTGCCGGAGACGTTGGGGCGGCGCTTGTCGTGAGCAGGAGGATTCTGCGACCCGATTAAAACGCGTCGGCGGGAGCATGGCAGGCGAGGCTGGGACAGCAGGCGGTGTCCCGCTTCGCCATCACCCGGCAGTCTGGCGGCACCCAAACCGAGCCGCGGCAACACATGCCCGTAGTTGCACAGTGATCTGTGCCGGCTGCGATAGCGATAGTGCCAAGAAAAATGCCGCCGAGGCGGCATGAAGAGCATGAGGGGCTGGATGCACGCGAGCGTATCCGCTCGCTGCCCGCACCACTGCGCAAATAGGACTTTGTCACATGCCGTTGGACCGCCCTTAGAACTTGTGGCGAATACCCAGGGCGACACCGAGCATATTGCTTTGGCCGCTGGCAAGCGCGTAGCTATTGCCAAGGGACAGGCTGTTGGCATAGCCGATCGTCGGGGAATCCAGTCCCAGACCCGCATTCTTTGCATATGCCGTGGTCAGGTAGATATCCGTCCGCTTGGAAAACGAGTAGTCGGCAATGAAGGCAATCTGCCATGGATTCGCCACCGAGGTGCTGCCCAGGAAGTTCTTGACGTTGGCGTAGTCGTACTCGAGCGTCAGGCCAAGCGCCGCCGTCACCTGGTAGTTGGCGCCGATCCAGTAGAAGTCGTCGCGCTCGATCACGCTGCCGTTCTGGTTCTTGTTCTGGCCCCAGCGGTAGCCGCCCATGACCTTTGCCGGGCCGATCGAATAGCTGGCCGCGACCGTCGCCTTCTTGAAGGTGCCGGTGCCGAGGACAGCGGCGGTCGAGGGGTTGGAAATGGTCGGGTTGAACTGGTCGTAAGCAACGGCCACACCGAACGGGCCGGCAATGTAGGTCACACCCGCGCCATAGGCAGTGTCGCGGCGGAACTGGCCCGGCACTTCGCCGTTGCCACCGAGCGCCGGGCCGTTGAACACCGTCGTCGGCAATGCCAGGCCGGTGCCGAATGACCAGTGTGCCAGTGCGGTCACCGGACCGAACCGGCCCGTGTACTTGACGGTGTTGTCCTCGCGGAAGTTCGCGCCGGTCAGCATCACGATCGGTTCATACTGCGTGGCAAAGGCAGCCGGCACAAAGTTGGCGATGCTCTCGAACATCGAAGTGTACTGACGGCCGAAGGTCACTTGGCCAAACTGCTCGCTCTGGATGCCCACATAGGCCTGGCGACCGAACAGGCGGCCGCCTTGCTGCGATGTGCCGGTGTCCAGGTTAAAGCCGCTTTCCAGAACGAAAACGGATTTCAGGCCGCTGCCGAGATCTTCCACGCCGCGCAAGCCCCAACGCGAG
>NZ_JBFTQG010000038.1:0-64505 GCF_056398885.1 Cupriavidus sp. 01T418 | reverse complement strand
GTCCTGACCTTCGCCTGCGCCGAAACGCCGCGGACGGTCCTGGCCTTCGCCGGGTGCGAAACGGCGTGGACGGTCCTGGCCTTCACCGGGACCGAAGTTGCGCGGACGATCATTGCCTTCGCCGGCAAAGCGASGGGGACGRTCCTGACCTTCGCCTGCGCCGAAACGCCGCGGRCGRTCCTGGCCCTCGCCGCGGGCGAAACGGCGTGGACGGTCCTGGCCTTCACCGGGACCGAAGTTGCGCGGCCGATCATTGCCTTCGCCGGCAAAGCGACGGGGACGATCCTGACCTTCGCCTGCGCCGAAACGCCGCGGACGGTCCTGGCCTTCGCCGGGTGCGAAACGGCGGGGGCGGTCCTGACCTTCACCGGGACCGAAGTTGCGCGGACGATCATTGCCTTCGCCGGCAAAGCGACGGGGACGATCCTGAGCTTCGCCTGCGCCGAAACGCCGCGGACGGTCCTGGCCTTCGCCGGGGGCGAAACGGCGGGGGCGGTCCTGGCCTTCACCGGGACCGAAGTTGCGCGGACGATCATTGCCTTCGCCGGCAAAGCGACGGGGACGATCCTGACCTTCGCCCGCGCCGAAACGCCGCGGGCGATCCTGGCCTTCGCCGGGGCGTGGGCCGCGCGGCGGGCGCTGGGCGCCGTCTTCCGCCTTCTTGCGCGAGCGCTCGCCGCCGCGCTCCTGTGCCTGCTTGATGCCATCGACCACGGCGCGCACGCGCCCGCGGTTCAGGTCCGACACGCGCACGGGCCGGGTGGCGCCGGGTTTGCGGGTATTGGTGTCGGAGGCGGCCTTGATGCCCAGCGTCTTGCGCTTGGGCGAATTGCTATCGGTCATATCTTCTATGTGGGGCGTCCGGCCTAGATGGCCAGCGCCGCCAGCAGGTCCTGTTCAAGCTGTAGCTGCAGTTTGTTATCCGAGGCGAGGCGGCTGCCGTCGACCAGGAAAACGTCTTCCACCCGCTCGCCGAGCGTGTTGATGCGGGCGGTATGCACCGAAATGCGATGTTTGGCCAATACGCGCGAGATGGCGTACAAAAGACCGGTGCGGTCGTTGGCCGAGAGCGACAGCAGGTAGTACTGGCCGCGCTCGTCGGCGCGCAGGTCGACACGCGGCTTGATCGGGAAGCTGCGCGACTGGCGCGACAGCCGTCCCCGGGCGGGTTCCGGCAGGGCGGCCTGCTGCTGCAGGCGCCCGGCCAGCTCGTGCTCGACCAGCGCAATGATGTCGCGGTAGTTGCCGCTGGCATCGCTGCTGATGCCCGGATCGGTGACCTGGAACGTATCCAGGGCGTAGCCGTGCCGGGTGGTGTGGATCTTGGCTTCCTGGATGGAGAAGCTCTTGCGTTCGAAATAGCCGCAGATGCAGGCAAACACGTCGGGCTGGTCCTTGATGTAGACCGCCACCTGCAGGCCTTCGCCGGCGGGCGACACGCGCGCCTTGACCACCGGCGTGGGGCTGTCCACCTTGTTGTAAAGTTGGCGCGTGAGCCAGGCGATGTCGCGCGCATCCTGGCGCAGGAAGAAGGCCACGTCGAGCTGCGCCCACAGCGGCTTGCCCAGTTCCGGGTCGAATGCCTTGAGCCGCAGCTGGGCGATGGTGTCGTCCCTGCGCTGTGCCCACAACGAATGCGGATCGACGCGGGCGCCGCCCAGCACACGCAGCGTGATGCGGTAGAGGTCTTCCAGCAGCTTGCCCTTCCACGCGTTCCACACCTTGGGGCTGGTGCCGCGGATATCGGCCACGGTCAGCAGGTAGAGCGCGGTCAGGTAGCGTTCGGTGCCGACCACGCGGGCGAAGGCATGCACCACATCCGCATCGGTCAGGTCCTGCTTCTGCGCCACATGGCTCATGGTCAGGTGATGCTCGACCAGCCAGGCGATCAGGTCGGCATCCTCGCGCTTGATGCCGTGCTGCCTGCAGAAGCGCCGTGCATCGACCGTGCCGAGCTTGGAGTGGTCGCCGCCGCGGCCCTTGGCGATATCGTGGAACAGCGCCGCCACCGTCAGCACCCAGGGGCGGTCGAAGGTGGCCATCAGCCGGCTGCAGAAGGGGAATTCGTGCGTGTGCTCGACGATGGCGAAGCGGCGCATATTGCGCACCACCATCAGGATGTGCTGGTCCACCGTGTAGACGTGGAACAGGTCGTGCTGCATCTGCCCGACGATGCGGCGGAAGTTGATCAGGTAGCGGCCCAGCACGCTGGTCTGGTTCATCAGCCGCAGCGCATGGGTGATGCCCAGCGGCTCCTGCACGATGGCAAGGAACTGGCGGCGGTTTTCCGGATCGTTGCGCCAGCCGGCATTCATTACCGTGCGGGCGTTGTACAGGCCGCGCAGCGTGCGGGGCGACAGGCCCTTGACGCCGGGCGTGCGCTCGTACAGCAGGAAGGTTTCCAGGATCGCGTGCGGCTCGAGCTCGTAGAGATCGTCGCTGGTGATCTCCAGCATGCCCTGGCGTTCCACGAAGCGCTCGTTGATGACGCGCGTGACCTTGGATTCGCTGGGGAACAGCATGGCCTCGATATTGAGCAGCAGCACGCTGTTGAGCTGCGTGACCGCCTTGGCCGCCCAGAAATAACGGCGCATCAGCTGCTCGCTGGCGCGCTTGTTGTTGTTCTGGCGGTAACCGAAGGCCTCGGCCAACGCGGTCTGCAGGTCGAATACCAGCACGTCCTGGCGGCGTCCGGCCACCAGGTGCAGGCGCGCGCGGATGGTCTTGAGCAGGCGCTCGTTGCGCGCCAGTTCCTGCGCTTCGCGCTCGCTCAGCAGCCCGCGCTCGAACAACTCCTTCCAGCTGTCGCCAAGCCCCGCCGCCTTGGTCATCCACAGGATGACCTGCAGGTCGCGCAGGCCGCCGGGGCTTTCCTTGCAGTTGGGTTCCAGCGAGTAGGGCGTGTCCTGGTATTTGGCATGGCGCTGGCGCATTTCCAGCAGCTTGGCCTGGAAGTAGGCGCGCGGGTCCAGGTCGGCCTGGTAGCGCGTCTGCAACTGGGAGATGAGCGCGCGGTTTCCCGTCAGCAGGCGCGCTTCGAGCAAGGACGTCTGGATGGTCACGTCCTGGCGCGATTCGCGGATGCAGTCGTCCACGGTACGCACGGCGGAGCCGATTTCCAGTCCCAGGTCCCAGCACAGCCCGATGAACTTCTCCAGCTTGCCGGTGGTGTCCTGGTCGGGTTCCGACGGCAGCAGCAGCAGCACGTCGACGTCGGAATGCGGGAACAACTCGCCGCGCCCGTAGCCGCCCACGGCCACCAGCGCGCTTTGCGCCGGCAGGCCGAGACCGCGCCACGCTTCGACCAGCGCCGTGTCGACCGCGCGCCGCAGGCGCGTCAGCAGGTGTCCGACGTGGCCGTGCGCGTTGAAGTCCTCGAACAGGGCTTGCTTGTCAGCCTTGAGCCGATCGCGAACACGGGTGGCGAGGAGGAGTTCCGGCGTGGCGTCCATGGCTTGGGCGTGGGGCATCGAAGGGACGGCTGAAACAAGAAGGGCGCCAACTTTGGCGCCCGTAGCGTCAGGCTGCGACAGAATCGGTGATGAAGGCAGGCGGGGCCTGCGTGCCCGCGGAGACCGTGAGCACGTCGTAGCCGGTCTCGGTCACCAGGATGGAGTGCTCCCATTGCGCCGACAGGCTGCGGTCGCGGGTCTTGACCGTCCAGTGGTCGGGCATGGTGCGGATGTCGCGCTTGCCGGCGTTGACCATCGGCTCGATCGTGAAGATCATGCCGGCCTGGATTTCCATGCCGGTGCCGGGGCGGCCGTAATGCAGGATCTGCGGGTCCTCGTGGAAGTTCTTGCCGATGCCGTGGCCGCAGTATTCGCGCACCACGGTATAGCCGGCGGCTTCCGCGTGGACCTGGATCACATGGCCGATATCGCCGAGACGGGCGCCCGGGCGCACCTGGGCGATGCCCTTCCACATGCATTCGAAAGTGATTTGCGCGAGGCGCTTGGCCAGGATCGAGCCCTCGCCGACGATGAACATGCGGCTGGTATCGCCGTAATAGCCTTCCTTGGTGATCACCGTGATGTCGAGATTGACCGCATCGCCGGACTTCAGCACGCGTTCGCCCGGGATGCCGTGGCAGATCACGTCGTTGACCGAAGTGCAGATGGCGCCAGGGAAGGGCGGATAGCCCGGGGGCGCATAATTCAGCGGCGCAGGCACCGTGCGCTGCACATCGCGCATATAGGCATGGCAAAGCCGGTCGAGTTCACCGGTGGTGACGCCCGGCTTGACGAAGGGGGTAATGTAGTCGAGGACCTCGGAGGCCAGCCGGCAGGCTACGCGCATCTGGGCGATGTCGTCGGCGTTCTTGATATGGATGCTCATGCTGCTCGCAAAAGTGGCGGCGGAGCCACTGGCTGCGCCTCAATTCGAATCTGAAAAGGGCATTATCGCACCATCGGCCCCCAGCCGCAGCCGAAACGGGTTGCGCGGGCTACCGGCCCGGTCCGCGCGGGCGGCGCAAGCGCGCGGTGCCGCGCGAGCCGCTTCCGGACATTCCCGTGCCTGCCTGCCTTTCTCATCATAGTTAGCCTCTTGAGCGATGTCCCGTTTTGTTGCTACAATCTTGGGCTGGCTTTCTTTGGGATTCCCGTCGCACAGGTGCCGCAACCTGGGTGACCAACCGATCGTGGGCCAGCGCGGGCGCCCAGCGCCTGCGTATTGTTCGAAAATGCGTGTTCGAAAATACGCGTTAATGCGTGTTTGAAATTGCGTGTTTGAAATTGCGAGTCCGTCCATCCGGGGTGTTCCTTTTCAGGAATGTCGGGGCGGACTTCAGACCTAACCCTTTTGGAGATTTTTCATGTCCGTTACCATGCGCGAAATGCTGGAAGCCGGTTGCCACTTTGGCCACCAGACCCGCTTCTGGAACCCCAAGATGGCTCCGTTCATCTTCGGCCATCGCAACAAGATCCATATTATCAACCTCGAAAAGACGTTGCCGATGTTCCAGGACGCGCTGAAGTACGTGCGTCAGCTGGCAGCAAACCGCGGCACCGTGCTGTTCGTGGGCACCAAGCGTCAATCGCGCGAAATCCTGGCTGAAGAAGCAGGCCGCGCCGGCATGCCTTACGTCGACGCCCGCTGGCTCGGCGGCATGATGACCAACTTCAAGACCGTCAAGATCTCGATCAAGCGCCTGAAGGACATGGAAGCCGCCAAGGAAGCCGGCGCGCTGGATACCATGAGCAAGAAGGAAGCGCTGATGTTCGAGCGCGAAATGGACAAGCTGCAAAAGTCCATCGGCGGCATCAAGGACATGAACGGCGTGCCTGACGCTATCTTCGTGGTCGACGTCGGCTACCACAAGATTGCCGTGACCGAAGCCAAGAAGCTGGGCGTGCCCGTGATCGGCGTGGTCGATACCAACCACTCGCCGGAAGGCATTGACTACGTGATCCCCGGTAACGACGACTCGAGCAAGGCAGTTGCCCTGTACGTGCGCGGCGTGGCCGACGCCATCCTGGAAGGCCGTGCAAACGCCGTGCAGGACGTGGTGGAAGCCGCTCGCGGCGGCGACGATTTCGTCGAAGTCGAAGAAGCCTGAGCACTTGCTGCCGAAAGGACCCCATACCGCGCGCACAGCAAGCTGACACAACACCGCTAGCCGACCGGCCCCTGGGCCGGTGCGCAGCGCGCAGCCGGGGCTTTCCGGCAATCAAGGGGGCGAATCTACGCCCCCTTTTTTCGAATTGTTGTCATCCGCCGCTGGCATGATCCGGTGCGGGTGAAATTGAACATACCTCCGGTCCCGGACCCGCCAGACCCACTGCGGGCAGGCCGGGGCGAACCATTCAAGGAGTGACAAATGGCGGCAATTACCGCAAGCATGGTGGCAGAACTGCGCGCAAAGACCGATGCGCCGATGATGGAATGCAAGAAGGCCCTGACGGAGGCCGACGGCAACCTGGAAAAGGCTGAAGAGCTGCTGCGCGTCAAGCTGGGCAACAAGGCCAGCAAGGCCGCTTCGCGCGTGACCGCCGAAGGCGTGGTTGTGTCCTACATCGACGGCACCACCGGCGCGCTGGTCGAACTGAACTGCGAAACCGACTTCGTGTCGAAGAACGACGACTTCCTGGCGTTCTCCGCCAAGGTTGCCGAACTGGTCGCCAGGCAGAACCCGGCCGACGTGGCCGCGCTGTCGGCGCTGGAAATCGACGGCGTGTCCGTTGAAGCCACCCGTACCGCCCTGATCGGCAAGATCGGCGAGAACCTGGCGATCCGCCGCTTCGTGCGCTACGCAAACGGCGGCAAGCTGGCTGCCTACCTGCACGGCACCCGCATTGGCGTGATGGTCGAGTTCGAAGGTGACGAAACCGCCGCCAAGGACGTGGCCATGCACGTTGCAGCGATGAAGCCGGTGTCGCTGTCGTCCGCCGACGTGCCCGCCGACCTGATCGCCAAGGAGCGCAGCATCGCCGAGCAGAAGGCCGCCGAATCGGGCAAGCCGGCTGAAATCGTCGCCAAGATGGTGGACGGTTCGGTGCAGAAATACCTGAAGGAAGTGTCGCTGTTCAACCAGACCTTCGTGAAGAACGACAAGCAGACCGTCGAGCAGATGCTCAAGTCCGTCAACACCACGGTCAAGGGTTTCACCCTGTACGTGGTTGGCGAAGGCATCGAGAAGAAGCAGGACGACTTCGCCGCCGAAGTGGCCGCCCAGGTGGCAGCCGCCCAGAAGGCCTGAAGTCCGGGCGACCGGAAGGGCACGCGGTAAGGTGCTCCACAGGTCGCCGTATAATGCCGAGGGGCACCGCGAGGTGCCCCTCGGCACACATGCCCGAGCCGCGCTTACCCGTTCGGCGCGGGCATCGTAGCCCGTTTCCGCAGTCGTCTGACCTGCCGTGCGCATGCCGCGCATGCCCCACGGCAGCCAGGCCACCCCGAAAACCGGCTTTTACAGCGGCGGCACGCCGATCCGTGCCGCGGCGCATTCCATATATCCGGCTCAATCATGCGAGCCGAACCTGCTCCGGGGATCAATATGCCAGCCTATAAGCGCGTCCTACTGAAATTGTCCGGCGAGGCCCTGATGGGCGACGATGCCTTCGGCATCAACCGCTCCACCATCGAGTCCATGGTCAATGATATTGCCGAGATCGTCAGGCTCGGCGTGCAGGTCGCGGTGGTGATTGGTGGCGGCAATATTTTCCGCGGCATGGCCGGCGGGGCGGCGGGCATGGACCGCGCCACGGCCGACTACATGGGCATGCTGGCCACCATGATGAATGCGCTGGCGCTGCAGGACGCGATGCGCCACGCTGACATCGTGGGCCGGGTGCAATCGGCCCTGCGCATGGACCAGGTGGTCGAGCCCTACATCCGCCCGCGCGCCATCCGCCAGCTGGAGGAGGGCAAGGTGGTGATCTTCGCCGCCGGCACCGGCAATCCTTTCTTCACGACCGACACCGCGGCAGCCCTGCGCGGCGCGGAAATCGGCGCGGAGATCGTGCTCAAGGCCACCAAGGTGGACGGTGTCTATACGGCCGACCCCAAGAAAGACCCCAGCGCCACGCGCTACACGACCATCTCTTTCGACGAGGCGATCTCGCGCAACCTGCAGGTGATGGATGCCACGGCATTCGCCCTGTGCCGCGACCAGAAGCTGCCGATCAAGGTGTTCTCGATCGTCAAGCCGGGTGCGCTCAGGCGCGTGATTCTTGGCGAGGATGAAGGTACGCTGGTGCACGTCTGATCGCTGCCCGGCCGCCGGTGCGCCGCCGCCAAGGGTGGCATGCGTTCCGGCAAAGAGTAGAATCATACATTTTCGATCCCGGCATCCGGGATCATGATTACCCGTTTTCGGAGGTAAAGATGAGCGTCGCCGACATCAAGAAGAGCGCCGAGCAGAAGATGGTGAAGACCATCGAGGCGTTCAGGGCCGATCTGGCCAAGATCCGCACTGGCCGTGCCCACACCGGTCTGCTCGATCACGTGCAAGTGGATTACTACGGTTCGCCGGTGCCGATCAGCCAGGTGGCCAACGTTGGCCTGGCCGACGCCCGCACCATCAGTGTGCAGCCGTGGGAAAAGAAGATGGTTGGCGCGGTCGAAAAGGCCATCCGCGATGCGGATCTGGGCCTGAACCCGTCCACCATGGGCGAGACCATCCGCGTGCCGATGCCCATGCTGACCGAGGAGCGCCGCAAGGAACTCGCCAAGGTCGTCAAGGGTGAGGCCGAGGGCGCCAAGATCGCCGTGCGCAACCTGCGCCGCGATGCCAACGAGCAGTTCAAGAAGCTGATCAAGGACAAGTCCATTTCCGAGGACGACGAGCGCCGCGGCCAGGACGATGTCCAGAAGCTGACTGACAAGTTCGTTGCCGAAATCGACAAGATGGTCGCCGAGAAGGACAAGGAGATCATGACGGTGTGACGCAAAGTGCGGCGGCTTGCCAGTCGCCGCTGTGTCCGATACCGTTTCCCATCATGCATCACATTAGTTCCACGCTCAGCGTCCCCGAAGCCACCTATGTGCCCCGCCACGTTGCCATCATCATGGATGGCAACGGCCGTTGGGCGACCCAGCGGCATCTGCCGCGCGTTGCCGGCCACAGCCGTGGCCTGGATGCCGTCCGGGCGGTGGTGGAGGCTTGCGCCGCGCGTGGCGTGCAGTACCTGACCCTGTTTGCGTTCAGCTCCGAGAACTGGCGCCGTCCGGCCGACGAGGTTTCGTTCCTGATGCGGCTGTTCATGACCGCGCTGCGGCGTGAAGTGGTCAAGATGCACGCCAACAACATCCGGGTGAGGGTGGTTGGCGACCTGAGCCGCTTCAGCCCGCGCATCCAGCAACTGATCGCCGACGGCGAGGCCCGCACGGCCGGCAATACCGGCCTGACGGTGACCATCGCCGCCAACTATGGCGGGCGCTGGGACCTGTTGCAGGCGATGCGCAAGATGCTGAAGCGCTCGCCGATGCTGGATCCGGACGCCGTCGACGAATCCGTGCTCGCCCYGCACCTGGCCATGTCCTATGCGCCCGAGCCGGACCTGTTCATCCGTACCGGCGGCGAACAGCGCATCAGCAATTTCCTGCTGTGGCAGCTGGCCTATTCGGAACTCTATTTCACCGACGTGTTCTGGCCTGATTTCGGCGCCGCCGAGCTTGACAAGGCGTTTGCCTCGTACCGGCAGCGCGAACGCCGTTTCGGCCGTACCAGCGCGCAAGTGGTGGCGCCGCCCGGCCTTTCCGGCACCGCCTGATCGTTTTCCCTTTTTTCACCGGAAGCCCGCAGCGCATGCTCCTTACCCGTGTCATCACCGCCGTATGCCTGTTGCTGCTGATCCTGCCGATCCTGTTCCTGGCGCCGCCGTCGGCGCTGGCTGGCCTGGTGGCGGTGATCGTCGCCCTGGCGGGCTGGGAATTCGGCCGGCTGATCGGGCTGCGCGGCCCCTGGCCGTATGTCTACGCGCTGGCCTGCCTGGTCGCGCTGATTGCCTGGCATGACGCCCCCGGCCGCCACGCGCTGACGCTGCTGCTGCAGATCGGCGTGGCTTGCTGGGGCGTTGCGGTGATGTTGCTGGCACGGGGCGTGCGCCGCGCCACCCCGGCCTTTGCGCTGCTGGGCGCCATGCTCGGTTTGTTCATGCTGCCGGCATTCGGCCAGGCCACCCTGATCCTGCGCGAGCTGGGCATCGGGGTGCTGCTGTCGGTGGCGGTGCTGGTCTGGGCGGCCGATATCGGCGCCTACTTCGTCGGCAAGGCCGTCGGACGGCGTAAGCTGGCGCCCGCCATCAGCCCGGGAAAGTCCTGGGAAGGCGCCATCGGCGGCTGGGTGCTGGTCCTGGTGATCGCCCTTGCGCTGGCCGCTACCCGGACTTTCTCCCCGACCTGGTTCTCCCGCATGGCCGACCATAACGGCATGGCCATCGTGGTGGCGCTGTCGACCCTGCTGGTGATCGCCAGCGTGGTCGGCGACCTGTTCGAGTCGCTGCTCAAGCGCCAGGTCGGCATGAAGGACAGCAGCAGGTTGTTGCCTGGCCACGGCGGCGTGCTCGATCGCATCGACGCGCTGCTGCCTGTATTCCCGCTGGCCGCCTTGCTGGCCATCTATCTTTGAGTTGATCTGATATGCGTCGAATTACCGTACTGGGTGCCACCGGCTCGATCGGGGACAGCACGCTTGATGTGGTCAAGCGCCATCCCGAGCGCTATGCCGTGCATGCGCTGACGGCGCACCGCCAGGTCGACAAGCTGGCCGTCCTGTGCCGCGAGTTCCGGCCCGCGCATGCCGTGGTTGGCACTGCGGAGGCGGCGCGCGAACTGGAGGCGCTGCTTCGGGCCGACGGCGTGCGGACCGAAGTCGGCTACGGCGAGGCCGCGCTGGAAGCGGTGGCCGCCGATCCGGCGGCGGATTCGGTGATGGCCGCCATCGTCGGGGCTGCGGGGCTGCGCTCCACGCTCGCCGCGGCGCGGACCGGCAAGCGCGTGCTGCTGGCCAACAAGGAAGCGCTGGTGATGTCGGGCCGGCTCTTCATGGATGCCGTGCGTGAGCACGGCGCCACGCTGCTGCCGATCGACAGCGAGCACAACGCCATCTTCCAGTGCCTGCCGGCGGACGATCCGCGCCTGAGCGCGGGCGTGTCCAAGATCCTGCTGACCGCATCCGGCGGTCCCTTCAGGACGCGCGACCCGGCCTCCCTGCGCGATATCACGCCGGACGAGGCATGCGCCCACCCCAACTGGGTGATGGGCCGGAAGATCTCGGTGGACTCCGCCACCATGATGAACAAGGGGCTGGAGGTGATCGAGGCGCACTGGCTGTTCGCCGCGCCCGCCGATCGCATCGAGGTGCTGATCCACCCGCAGAGCATCGTGCACTCGATGGTGTCCTATGCCGACGGCTCGGTGCTGGCGCAGCTCGGCAACCCCGATATGCGCACGCCGATCGCTTATGGACTGGCGTATCCCGAGCGCATGCACGCTGGCGTTTCGCCGCTGGACCTCACCCGCGCCGGCGCGCTCACCTTCGAAGCTCCGGATCTCGTGCGTTTTCCCTGCCTTGGCCTGGCGTTCGACGCCTTGCGTGCCGGCGGGGTGGCCCCGGTGGCCCTGAACGCCGCCAACGAGGTCGCGGTCGAGGCGTTCCTGCAGGGCCGCGTCCGTTTCACCGACATCGCGCGCATTGTGGCCGACGTGCTGGGGCAGGGCTTGCAAGGCAGCGCCGAGACGCTGGAAGGCGTGCTGGACGCCGACCAGGACGCGCGCCGCCGCGCCGTTGCCTTGCTGGATACCGCGGGCTCGTGCTGATTCCGGCGGTGGGGCGGCCGGGATCGGCGACAATGGCGGTGTTCCGGCAAAGGCCGGACCGACGGTCGCCGGGCCTGATGGCCGGTGTGTCCTTTGTGCCATCGGGGCGATAAGCCCCTGACGACAAGCTGCCTGCCATGCAAACCGTAATCGCTTTCGTCGCTGCCCTGTGCATCCTGATCTATTTCCATGAGATGGGTCACTACCTGGCCGCGCGCCTGTGCGGGGTCAAGGTCCTGCGTTTCTCGATCGGCTTCGGCCGGCCGCTGGTGCGCTGGGTGTCCAGGGGGCGCGATCGGACCGAATGGACCATCGCCGCGATTCCGCTCGGGGGTTACGTCAAGATGCTCGACGAGCGCGAGCGCGATCCGGAGCATGACGTGGCCATCGATCCCGCGGATCTGCCGCGTGCCTTCAACCGGCAGCCGGTGGGCAAGCGTTTCGCGATTGTCGCGGCTGGCCCGCTGGCCAACTTTGCCCTGGCGGTGGTGCTGTATTTCGTGCTGTTTGCCGGTGGCATGCGGGAGGCCGCGCCCATCGTCGCGGCGCCGCCTGCCGGCACGCCGGCGGCAGCGGCGGGCTTGCGGGAGGGCGATCGCGTCCTTGCGCTGGAAGCCAATGGCGACACCGAGCAAGTGCGTTCCTGGAATGACCTGCGCATGGCCGTATTCGCCCAGGGCTTCGGCGACGCCAGCGCGGTGCTGCGCGTGCGCGCCGCCGACGGCGCCGAGCGCGAGGTGAAACTGCCGCGGCTGCCGAATACCGGCGGCAACCCGGAACAGGACCCGCTTGCCATCCTGGGGCTGGCTCTCAAGGGTGGCCCGGTCACCATTACCGAAGTCTTGCCGGATTCCGCCGCGCAACGCGCCGGGCTGCGCCAGGGTGACCGCGTGGTGGCCTGGCAGGGGCGGCCGCTGACGCAGGCCGGCGAGCTGATCCGTGGAGTCAGGGCGCAGCCGGGTGCCGAGGTGACGCTCGGCATCGAGCGCGATGGCCGGCGCCTGGATGTACCGGTGAAGCTGGACACCGTGCCCGGCGCGCAAGGCGCCAGCGCAGCGGCGGCCGCCACCGGCAAGCTGGGCGCGGCGCTGAGCCAGGCGGTAGAGATGGAGACCGTGCGCTACCAGCCGGTCGAAGCGCTGACGCGCTCTATCGGGCAGGTCTGGAGCACCAGCGCGCTGTCGCTCAAACTGCTTGGCAAGATGCTGGTGGGGCAGGCGTCGCTGCAGAACCTGAGCGGGCCCCTGACCGTGGCGGACTACGCCGGGCGTGCCGCCCACCTCGGATGGCAGCCCTTTATCGGCTTCCTGGCGTTGGTCAGTGTCAGTCTCGGTGTATTGAATTTGTTACCTATTCCGGTATTGGATGGGGGGCATTTGCTGTATTATTGCGTTGAATTTTTGACTGGCAGGCCCGTACCAGACCATTGGCAGGCTGTGCTGCAGAAGGTCGGCATCGCCTGCGTCTTGCTCCTGACTTCGCTCGCCTTGTTCAACGACGTCAGCCGGCTGTTTCTAGCGCACGGCTAGGCGTAGGTTTGCCGGCAGCGGCGTACCGGTGTCACTGGCACCTGGCGCCGCATGCCGGGCCAAGGCGCAGCCCCGCGAAGCATCGGAGCTCAATCCTGCATGGAATCAAAGAGGGGATCAAGATTGATCAGACATAAGCGCATCTCGCTGAGCGTGCTGGCGAGTGCCATTATCGCGGCCTGGACCCCAGTGAGTTGGGCCGCGGAGCCATTCGTCGTCAAGGACATTCGTGTCGAGGGCCTGCAGCGCGTCGAACCGGGTACGGTGTTCGGCTACCTGCCGGTCAAGGTCGGCGAGACCTTCAGCGACGACAAGGGCGCCGACGCCATTCGTGCCCTGTATAACACCGGGTTCTTCAAGGATGTCCAGATCCGTTCCGAGGACGGCGTGCTGGTGGTCCAGGTGGAAGAGCGCCCGGCCATTTCCCAGCTCGAGTTCGTTGGCATCAAGGAATTCGACAAGGACACCCTGCGCCGCTCGTTGCGCGCGGTGGGCGTGGCCGAAGCCCGGTATTACGACAAGGCCCTGATCGACAAGGCGGAGCAGGAACTCAAGCGCCAGTATGTGGCGCGAGGCTACTATGCCGCCGACGTCCAGACCACGATCACCCCGGTCGACCGCAATCGCGTGTCGGTGGTGTTCAATGTCGACGAAGGTCCGGTGGCCAAGATCCGCCAGATCAATATCGTCGGCAACAAGGCTTTCAAGGAAAGCACGCTGCGCGATGAAATGCAGCTGTCGACCCCGAACTGGCTATCCTGGTACACCAAGAACGACCTGTATTCCAAGCAGAAGCTCACCGCCGACCTGGAATCCCTGCGTTCGTACTACCTGAACCGCGGTTACCTCGAGTTCGCCATCGAATCGACCCAGGTGTCGATCACGCCGGACAAGAAGGACATCTTTCTGACGCTGAACATCAAGGAAGGCGACCAGTACAAGGTGTCGGACATCCGCCTGGCGGGCGAACTGCTCGGCAAGCAGGCCGAGATGGAAAAGCTGCTCAAGCTGCAGAAGGGCGACGTGTTCTCGTCCGAAAAGCTGACCCAGACCACCAAGGCCATCACCGACCTGCTGGGCACCTACGGCTACGCGTTCACCACCATCAACCCGCAGCCGCAGATCGACAAGGAAAAGCGTGAAGTCGCGCTGACCCTGCTGGTCGATCCGGGCCGTCGCGTCTATGTCCGCCGCGTCAACGTGGTGGGCAACAGCAAGACCCGCGACGAAGTGGTGCGGCGCGAGATGCGCCAGATGGAAAGCTCGTGGTTCGACAGCGAAAAGCTGACCCAGTCGCAGGCGCGTATCAACCGTACCGGCTACTTCACCGACACCAACATCACCACCGAGGACGTGCCGGGCGCGCCCGACCAGGTAGATGTGAACGTCAACGTGACCGAAAAGCCGACCGGGCAGATCAGTCTGGGCCTGGGCTTCTCCTCCACGGACAAGCTGGTGCTGCAGGCCGGCCTGCGCCAGGACAACGTGTTCGGTTCGGGTACCAGCCTGGGCCTGGACGTCAACACCGCGAAGTCCTTCCGTACCATCTCGCTGACGCAGTACGATCCGTACTTCACGGTGGACGGCATCAGCCGCTCGACCGATATCTACTATCGTACGGCGCGGCCGCTTTACTACACCGGCGATCAGGACTACAAGATCGTTTCGGAAGGCGGCAACATCAAGTTCGGCGTGCCGTTCACGGAAACGGATACCGTGTTCTTCGGTATCGGCTACGAGCGCAGCCAGGTCTACACCTCGGTGAACACGCCGATCCAGTACACCCAGTGGCTGACCAAGATCGGCAAGAACAGCGGCGACCCGATCAACAACTTCCCGTTCACGATCGGCTGGGCCCGCGACCGCCGCGACAGCGCGCTGGTCCCGACCAAGGGACCCTACACGCAGGCCAACCTTGAAGTCGGCGTGCCCGGCGGCGATACGCAGTACTATCGCGCCAGCATCCAGCAACAGTATTTCTATCCGCTGTCCAAGTCCTTCACGATGGCCTTCAATGGTGAAGTGGCTTACGGCCACGGCTACGGCAACACGCCGTTCCCGGTGTTCAAGAACTTCTACGCCGGTGGTATCGGCTCGGTTCGCGGCTACCAGACCAGCACGCTGGGCCCGAAGGACCAGAACGGCAACCCGACCGGTGGTGCCTCCAAGATGATCGGCAACATCGAATTCATCTTCCCGCTGCCGGGTTCGGGGGTGGACCGGACAGTGCGCCTGTTTACCTTCTTCGACTTTGGTAATGTGTACCAGGAAGGTACGCCGCTGTTGTTGAGCCAGCTGAAGTATTCGACGGGTGTGGGCATGTCCTGGCTGTCACCGATCGGCCCGCTCAAGATCAGCGTGGGCTACCCGCTGAAGAAGGACGAGACCGACAAGGTACAGCGCTTCCAGTTCCAGATTGGTACTGCGTTCTGAGCGAGACTAGAGAATAAAAGATTGAGGAACGGACTCATGAAAACTGCATTCCCACTGATCAAGAGCCTGACGGCCGCCGCGCTGATGGGCGCAGCGCTGCTGGCCGCCGCGCCCGCCATGGCCCAGGAAGCGCGTATCGCCGCGGTGAATTCCGAGCGCATCCTGCGTGATTCGGTGCCTGCCAAGCAGGCCCAGGTCAAGCTGGAGCAGGAATTCTCCAAGCGCGACCGCGAACTCCAGGACATGGCCCAGAAGATCAAGGGCATGGCTGACAAGCTCGACAAGGACACCGCCGTGCTGGCCGACGCCGACCGTCAGCGCCGCCAGCGCGAAGTAGCCGATCTCGATCGCGAATTCCAGCGCAAGCAGCGCGAATTCCGCGAGGACCTGAACCAGCGCCGCAACGAGGAACTGGCCCAGGTGCTCGAGCGCGCCAACCGCGTGATCCGCCAGCTGGCCGAGCAGCGCAAGTACGACCTGATCGTGCAGGAAGCCGTCTACGTCAATCCTCGCATCGACATCACCGACGATGTGATGAAAGCGTTGAACGCCGGTAGCAAGTAAGCTGTCGGTTTTCGCTGTTCAAGGAAGTACTGCTATGCAAACGCCCACACTGGTTCAGCTCGCCACCGATACCGGCGCGCAGGTTGTGGGTGATCCCGACCTCGCCGTACGCGGCCTCGCGCCGCTCGACCAGGCCGGTCCCGACCAGCTCTCGTTCCTCTCGAACCCCCTGTATCTGCCACAGGCGCTGGCGTCCGGTGCCGGCGCCGTGATCGTGTCGGCGGCCGACCTGGAGCGCATCCGCGCCGAAGGGCAGGCCGACGGGCGCAACTGGCTGGTCGCGCGCAATCCCTACGTGTGCTTTGCACGTATCGCGCAGGAGTTCGAGCGGCGCGCCAATACCGATCACCGTACCGGCATCGACCCGCGCGCCAGCGTGGCGCCCGATGCCGTGGTGCCCGCCTCCTGCTTTATCGGCCCGAACGTGGTGGTCGAGAGCGGTGCCCGGCTCGGCGAGCGGGTGCGCATCCTGGCCAACAGCTTTGTTGGCGCTGGCGCTCAGATCGGCGACGACACGCTGATCCATGCCAATGTCTCGATCTATCACCAATGCGTGGTGGGTATGAGATGCATACTGCACAGCGGCTCCGTGCTGGGCGCGGACGGCTTTGGCTTTGCCCCGGATATCGGCCCGGCCGGCGTGGCGTATGTCAAGATTCCGCAGACCGGCCGCGCGATTCTGGGCAACGACGTCGAAGTCGGGGCCAATACCGCGATCGACCGCGGTGCCATGGCCGACACGGTCATCGAGGATGGCTGCAAGCTCGACAACCAGGTGCAGATCGCGCATAACGTGCGCGTGGGCGCGCATACTGTGATCGCAGGTTGCGCGGCGATAGCCGGCAGTACGAAGGTCGGCCGCTACTGCGTCATCGGAGGTTCGGCCAACTTTGCCGGACACCTGAACATCGCCGAGCGCACCACGGTTTCCGGTGGCACGTCGATCACTAAATCCATAACCAAGCCCGGCGGTCATTTCACCAGCGTGTTCCCGTTCCAGTCTCACGGCGACTGGGAACGCAACGCCGCCACCTTGCGCGGGCTGAGCAAATTGCGCGAGCGCGTGATCCAGCTCGAAAAACGCTTGCAAAGCCAGGACGCCGGCAATTCTATCCCGCATACCGAAGAGAAAAAATCATGACCGCAGCCGATATCGACGTCCGCAAGATCCTCAAGCTGCTGCCGCATCGTTACCCGTTCCTGATGGTGGACCGCGTGCTTGAACTGGAGCCGCAAAAGCGCATCAAAACGCTGAAGAACGTCACCATGAACGAGCCGTACTTCCAGGGCCATTTCCCGGGTCACCCCGTGATGCCGGGCGTGATGATCCTCGAAGCGCTGGCGCAGTCGGCCGGCCTGCTGACCTTCGGCGCCGACATGGAGCGCAAGGAGGACTCGCTGTATTACTTCGTCGGCATCGACGGGGCCCGCTTCAAGCAGGTTGTGACTCCGGGCGACCAGTTGCATATGAACGTCTCGGTCGAACGCTACATTCGCGGTATCTGGAAGTTCAAGGCATTTGCCACGGTGGAAGGCAAGGTGGCTTGTGAAGCTGAGTTGATGTGCACCGTCAAACAGGCCGACGCCTGAACATGCGCATTCAGGGCTACTGCGCGATCGATCGCCACGCCCTGAATGCGGATTCGGACGTATTGGTTCATTGTGTTGACCGTTCATTTTTCCAATCTCAGACCATAGGACAGGACGCATGACGCAAATCCATCCCAGCGCACTGGTCGACCCGAAGGCCGAGCTGGCTTCCGACGTGACCGTCGGGCCGTTTTCCATCGTGGGTCCCAACGTGCGGCTTGGCAGCGGCACCCAGGTGGGCGCACACACGACCGTCGAGGGGCATACCACTGTCGGCGCGGATAACCGCATCGGGCCCTACGCTTCGGTGGGTGGCATGCCGCAGGACATGAAGTACCGCAACGAGCCGACGCGGCTTGTGATTGGCGATCGCAATACGATTCGCGAGTTCACCACCATCCACACCGGCACGGTGCAGGACCAGGGCGTGACCAGCATCGGCGACGACAACTGGATCATGGCCTACGTGCACATCGCGCACGATTGCCGCGTGGGCAACCACACGGTGTTCTCGAGCAACGCGCAGATCGCCGGCCACGTGCAGGTGGGCGACTGGGCCATTCTCGGCGGCATGAGCGGGGTGCACCAGTTCGTGCGCATCGGCGAACATGCCATGCTGGGCGGCGCTTCGGCGCTGGTGCAGGATGTGCCGCCGTTCGTGATCGCCGCCGGCGACAAGGGCGGCAACAAGGCCACGCCGCACGGCGTCAACGTGGAAGGCATGCGCCGCCGCGGATTCGACGCCGCACAGATCGCGGCCCTGCGCCAGGCCTACAAGGTACTGTACAAGTCCGACCTGAGCTTCGAAGCCGCCCGCATCGAGATCGCGCAACTGATCGCGCAGGTCGAAGGCACCGCCACGGCACCGCTGCAGCGCTTCCTCGACTTCATTGCCGCCACGCAGCGCGGCATTGTGCGCTGAAGCCGGCCGACGCCATGGTCGAGGGTGTCCTACCGGCCACGGATGCTACGCCGGACGTAGCGGGTACGCGCGGCACCATTGCCATGGTGGCCGGCGAGAACTCGGGTGATTTGCTGGCTTCCCTGCTGATGGGCGGGCTCAAGGCCCGGCTCGGCGGGACCATGCGCTACGCCGGCATTGGCGGTCCGCGCATGATGGCGCAGGGGTTCGACTCGCAATGGCCGATGGACACGCTCTCGGTCAATGGCTACGTGGAGGTGCTGGGCTCGCTGCGCGAGATCCTGGCCACGCGCCGCGCCATCAGGGAGCGGCTGATCGCGCAGCCGCCGCTGTGCTTTATCGGAGTGGATGCGCCGGATTTCAATTTCGGTCTGGAAGTGGCGCTGCGCCGCGCGGGCATTCCCGTGGTGCATTTTGTCAGTCCTTCGATCTGGGCATGGCGGGGCGGACGCATCCGCACCATCGCGCGCGCGGTCGATCACATCCTGTGCCTGTTTCCGTTCGAGCCGAAGATCTACGCCAGCGCCGGCATTCCCGCCACCTATGTGGGCCATCCGCTGGCCGACGTGATCCCGATGGTGCCGGACACGCAGGGCGCGCGCGCGCGGCTGGGACTGCCGGCCGGGCCGCGCGTGGTGGCCGTGCTGCCTGGCAGCCGGCAATCCGAGGTGCGCAACCTGGGCGCGACGTTCTTCGCCGCCATGGCGCGCATGCACAGCATGGACGGCAATCTCGCCTTCGTGCTGCCGGTTGCCAGCGCGCCGCTGCGCGAGATCGTCCAGAGCCTGCACCAGCAGTATCCCCAGATTCCGCTGACCGTCATCGACGGGCAGTCGCACCTTGCCATGGAAGCCGCCGACGTGATCCTGCTGGCCAGCGGCACCGCCACGCTGGAGGCGGCGCTGTACAAGAAGCCGATGGTGATCTCGTACAAGGTGCCCTGGCTGACCGCGCAGATCATGAAGCGGCAGGGGTACCTGCCCTATGTGGGCTTGCCCAATATCTTGTCGGGGCGCTTTGTCGTGCCCGAACTGTTGCAGGACGACGCCACGCCGGAGGCGCTGGCGCGCGAGACGCTGCTGCAGCTGAACGACGAAGGCAATACCGCGTTCCTGCGCGAACATTTCACCCAGATGCACCAGACGCTCAAACGCAATACCGCCGAGATCGCCTCGGATGTGGTCGCCGGCCTGATCCGGCAGCGCAGGGGGGTGTAATGGCGCGCCGTCCCATTGCCAAGGCCGATTCGGCCCAACTCGGTTTCGGCCTCACCGATCACACCGCGCAGGTCCGCCACCTCTGTGGCGTGGACGAGGCGGGCAGAGGCCCGCTGGCCGGCCCCGTCTATGCCGCCGCCGTGGTGCTCGATCCGGCCCGGCCCATCAAGGGCCTGGCCGATTCGAAGGTGCTGACTGCCCTGCGCAGGGAGGCGCTGTTCGAGGAGATCCGCGAACGCGCGCTGGGCTGGCATATCGCCTTCGCCACGGTGGAAGAGATCGACACGATCAACATCCTGCACGCGACCATGCTGGCCATGCAGCGCGCGGTGCATGGCCTGGCCGATTCCGGCCTGGAGCCGGACCTGGTGCAGGTAGACGGCAACCGCTGCCCGCAGGTGCGCTTCGCGGTCGAGGCCATCGTCAAGGGCGATGCCAAGGTGCAGGCGATTTCGGCGGCGTCGATCCTGGCCAAGGTGGCGCGCGATCGCGAACTGCTGACGCTGCACGCCTCGTACCCGCAGTACGGCTTCGACGCTCACTCTGGCTACGGTACGCCGCAGCACCTGGCAGCGCTCACGCAGTTCGGCGCCACGCCGCACCATCGGCGCTCGTTCGCGCCGGTGCGCGAGGCCATCGCGCTGGGACGCATCGCGCCTGCCGCCGGCACGTCGCCGCCGCCATTCCCGGAGCAGGTATCGTGAAGCACGTCACTTCGCGCGACAACGCGCTGTTCAAGCACCTCAAGGCGCTGACCGGTTCCACGCATGCGCGCCGCAAGGCCGGGCAGTCGGTACTGGATGGCGTGCACCTCGCGCAGGCCTACCTGGATGCGCTGGGCCAGCCCGTGCAGTGCGTGGTGTCGGAGCGGCATTACGACCATGCCGAGGTGGCGCCGCTGCTCAGCCAGATCGCCCCCGAGCGCGTGGTGCTGCTGGCTGACGCCTTGTTCGACCTGATCGCCGGCGTGGTCAACGGCATCGACCTGATGCTGGTGATCGATACGCCCGCCGGGCACCTGCCTGCGCATATCGATACTGATTGCGTCATCCTGGACTGCGTGCAGGATGCCGGCAATGTAGGCTCGATCCTGCGCAGCGCCGCCGCGGCGGGCATCGGCCATGCCTTCCTTGTCACGGGCAGCGCCTTCGCCTGGTCCACCAAGACCCTGCGCGCCGCCATGGGCGCCAATTTTCACCTGAATATCGTCGAGCATTGCACGCTGGACATGCTGGCGCCACGCCTGGCGGTGCCGCTGCTGGCCACATCCTCGCACGCGCAGGCGGCCGTGTTCGACACCGACCTGCGCGCGCCGGTGGGTTGGGTGGTAGGCAATGAAGGCGCGGGTGTGAGCCCGGAGTGGATGGCCAGGGTGAGCCGCACGGTGGGGATTCCCCAGCCGGGCGGGCTGGAGTCGCTGAATGTGGCGGCTGCGACGGCGATCTGCCTGTTCGAGGCGGTGCGGCAGCGGCGGTCGGGCGGCTGAAGCCAGGCGCAGGCGCCTGGTTTTCCCCCTTTTCCTCCAGCGGGAGAGGCCGTAAACACCGATGGGCGTGTCAAACGCCTTTGGCGCACCGTTTGGCTTCGTTCGGTGCCTCGGGCGCTTTCAATAATTGCTGTCCCGATCCACCTTGATCTCCTGCAGGATCGTCGTGGCGATTTCCTCAATCGACTTGTGCGTCGACGATAGCCACTTGATCCCCTCCCGCCGCATCATCGCCTCGGCTTCATTGACCTCGTACCGGCAGTTCTCTGGTGCCGCATACTTGCTGCCCGGGCGCCGCTCGTTGCGAATCTCGGCCAGGCGCTGCGGATTGATCGACAAGCCGAAGATCTTGCTCTTGAACGCATAGAGGGCGCTGGGCAGCTTCCCGCGTTCGAAATCGTCCGGAATCAGCGGGTAGTTGGCCGCCTTCAGCCCGTACTGCATGGCCAGGTAAAGGCTGGTCGGCGTCTTGCCGCTGCGCGAAACCCCTACCAGGATGATGTCGGCCTCGGCCAGGTTCTTGTGCGACTGGCCGTCGTCATGCGCGAGCGAGAAGTTGATCGCTTCGATGCGGTTCTGGTAGGCCTCGGTGTCCGCGTTCTGATGGAAGCGGCCGATTGCATGGGTGGACTTGAGGCCGAGTTCCTTCTCCAGCGGTTCGATGAAGGTCTGGAACATGTCCAGGATCATGGCCTTGGCGCGCCGGATCGTCTTGTTCGACTCCTGGTTCACCAGGGTGGTGAAGACAATGGGCTGCACGCCTTCCGCGTAGAAGGCTTCGTTGATCTTGGCGACCGCGATATGCGCCTTCTCGGGGGTATCGACAAACGGCATGCGTACCTTGCGGAAACGCATCTCGAACTGGGCCAGGATCGAGTGGCTGAAGGTCTCGGCAGTGATGCCGGTGCCATCGGAGACGATAAACACCGTGCGGATGGCGGGGCGCTCCTCCGTACGCGGTGCGTGGGGATCTTGCGGTGCAACGGGAGCGTCGGGCTGGGACATGTCAGGGCAATTATTTTTTGAATCTGCGCGCCGCGAAAGTGCGGTGCGGCACGGTAGAATAGCGGCGATCTTTTCGCTAAGCAATTCCGCAAGCGCTGTTGTCACAACGATTCGGCCACGAATTATCAACAATGTGCGCTGCAGCAATCACGATCGCACACCGATCCTGACAACGCCGGGGCTGTTTAGCCAAGCGATCCGTCCGGTGGCAGAACTCCAACAATATGCCGGGCGTCAGCAACAGGTTTCTTACTTTGTTTTGAGGCTTTTATGAACAACCCGGCAATTGACGGCGCCTACGTGCTGCCGTTCGAGCAGTTGCGCAAGGAAGATGTGGAAACCGTGGGCGGCAAGAATTCGTCGCTCGGCGAGATGATCTCGCAACTGGCCGAGGCTGGCGTGCGGGTTCCCGGTGGCTTTGCCACCACCTCGCTGGCTTTCCGCGACTTTCTCGCCCACAGCAACCTGACCCAGCGCATTTCCGATCGCCTCAAGGCCCTCAACGTCGACGACGTCAAGGCCCTGGCCGAAGCCGGCGCCGAGATCCGCAACTGGGTCGTCGAAGCGCCGTTCCAGCCGCGCCTGGAAAAGGAAATCCGCGAGTTCTACGCGCGTGCCGAAGAACGCGAGGGCGCCGAGGCTTCGTTCGCCGTGCGCTCGTCGGCCACCGCCGAAGACCTGCCCGACGCATCGTTCGCCGGCCAGCAGGAGTCCTACCTCAACGTCAGCGGCATCGACGACGTGCTGGACAAGATCCGCCACGTGTTCGCCTCGCTGTATAACGACCGCGCCATTTCCTACCGTGTGCACAAGGGCTTCGCGCACGACATCGTCGCGCTGTCGGCTGGCGTGCAGCGCATGGTGCGCTCGGACGTGGGCGCCGCGGGCGTCATGTTCACCATCGACACCGAGTCCGGCTTCCAGGAAGTGGTCTTCATCACCTCCAGCTACGGCCTGGGCGAGACGGTGGTGCAGGGCGCGGTCAATCCGGACGAGTTCTATGTCTTCAAGCCCACGCTGCAAGCGGGCAAGCAGCCCATCATCCGCCGCTCGATCGGCTCCAAGCTGATCAAGATGGAGTTCACCGCGCCGGGCGAAGCCGGCCGCGTCAAGACCGTCGACGTACCCATCGAGTTGCGCAACCGCTACTCCATCACCGACGCCGATGTGTCGGAGCTGGCCAAGTACGCGATGATCATCGAGAAGCACTACGGCCGCCCGATGGACATCGAGTGGGGCAAGGATGGCCGCGACGGCAAGATCTACATCCTGCAGGCCCGTCCGGAAACGGTGAAGAGCCAGTCCGCCGGCAAGGCCGAGCAACGCTTCAGGCTCAAGGGCACGGCCCCCGTGCTGACCAGCGGCCGCGCCATTGGCCAGAAGATCGGCACCGGCCGCGTGCGCGTGATCAACGACCCGTCCGAGATGGAACGCGTGCAGCCGGGCGACGTGCTGGTCGCCGACATGACCGATCCCAACTGGGAGCCGGTGATGAAACGTGCCGCCGCCATCGTGACCAACCGCGGCGGCCGTACCTGCCACGCGGCCATCATCGCGCGTGAGCTGGGCGTGCCCGCCGTGGTCGGCTGCGGCGATGCCACCGACCTGCTGAAGGACGGCACGCTGGTGACGGTGTCGTGCGCCGAGGGCGATGAAGGACGCGTCTACGACGGCCTGCTCGAGACCGAGGTCACCGAAGTGCAGCGTGGCGAAATGCCGGAGATCGACGTCAAGATCATGATGAACGTCGGCAACCCGCAACTGGCCTTCGACTTCTGCCAGATCCCGAACCAGGGCGTTGGCCTGGCTCGCCTCGAGTTCATCATCAACAACAACATCGGCGTCCACCCGAAGGCCATCCTCGACTACCCGCAAGTCGATGCCGACCTGAAGAAGGCCGTGGAAAGCGTGGCCCGCGGCCATGCCAGCCCGCGCGCGTTCTACGTGGACAAGCTGGCCGAAGGCATCGCCACCATCGGCGCGGCCTTCTATCCGAAGCCCGTCATCGTGCGCCTGTCGGACTTCAAGTCCAACGAGTACAAGAAGCTGATCGGCGGCTCGCGCTACGAGCCGGATGAAGAAAACCCGATGCTGGGCTTCCGAGGCGCCTCGCGCTACATCTCCGAAGACTTCGCCGAGGCCTTCGAGATGGAATGCAAGGCCATGAAGCGCGTGCGCGACGACATGGGCCTGACCAATGTCGAGATCATGGTGCCGTTCGTGCGCACGCTCGGCCAGGCCGCGAAGGTCATCGAACTGCTGGCCAGGCACGGCCTGAAGCGCGGCGAGAACGGCCTGCGTATCATCATGATGTGCGAAGTGCCGTCCAACGCCATCCTGGCCGAGGAGTTCCTGCAGTACTTCGACGGCTTCTCGATCGGCTCGAACGACCTGACGCAGCTCACGCTGGGCCTGGACCGCGACTCCGGCATGGAGTTGCTGGCCAGGGACTTCGACGAGCGCGATCCGGCGGTCAAGTTCATGCTGTCGCGCGCCATTTCCACCGCGCTGCGCCTGGACAAATACGTCGGCATCTGCGGCCAGGGCCCCTCGGATCACCCGGACTTTGCGCTGTGGCTGGCCAAGGAAGGCATCAAGTCGATCTCGCTGAATCCCGATTCGGTGATCGATACCTGGAAGCAACTGGCTTCCTGAGGCATTTGACGTCACAATAGCGGAACACCGGCCCTGCGTCAGGTGTTCCGGACCCCCGCAGGCGCTCTGGCGCCGCGGGGGTTTTTTGTTTGGGCCGCGTCCTTGGCGCGGACAAGCCTGGACAAGGCTGGACCGGGCTGGACAAGGCCAAGCGCGCAGGAAAAGCGAAGGGGAGGCTATGGCGCCGTATTACATCTGGTTTGCATTGGCAGCGGTGCTGGTGATCGTGGAACTGGGTTTCGGCACCTTGTATTTGCTGATGGTGGCGCTGGGCGCGGTGGTCGGCGGGCTAGGCGCGCTGGCGGGGCTGGGCGCGGCCAGCCAGACCATACTGGCCGCGCTGGTGGCGTTGGCCGGTTTCATGCTGCTGCGGCGCTCCCGCTATGGCCGCAACCGGCCCGATATCGCCGAGCGCGATCCCAGCGTCAATCCGGACATCGGGCAGGAGCTCGAAGTGCCGGCCTGGGGCGCGGACGGGCGCGCGCGCGTGCGCTATCGTGGCGCGGAATGGGACGTCGAGTTCCAGGCCCGGGGGCCGGCGGTTCCGGGCCGCTTTCGCATTGTCGAGGTGCGCGGCAACACGCTGTTCGTCAGCCCGAGATAACCGGGCGGGTCTGCTGGCCCGGCTTTGGCTACACCGGCTTTCCAGGCTTTTGCAGTTTGCTTTCCAGCTTTCTTGCCTTTCCCAAACCCCGTCACGGAGGTCCCATGTTCGAATTCTTTGGCAGCGTGCTGCCCCTGCTGATCCTTGTTGCCGTCATCGTCCTGGTGGCGAAGAGCTTCAAGATCGTGCCGCAGCAACATGCCTGGGTGCTGGAGCGCCTGGGCAAGTACCGCGACACGCTGTCGCCGGGGCTGACCGTGGTGCTGCCCTTTGTCGATCGGGTTGCCTACAAGCACGTCCTGAAGGAGATCCCGCTCGACGTGCCCAGCCAGATCTGCATCACCAGGGACAATACGCAGCTGCAGGTGGACGGCGTGCTGTACTACCAGGTCACCGACCCGATGAAGGCGTCCTACGGCTCGAGCAACTTCGTGGTGGCGATCACGCAGTTGTCGCAGACCACGCTGCGCTCGGTGATCGGCAAGCTGGAACTGGACAAGACCTTCGAGGAGCGCGAATACATCAACCACAGCGTGGTCAATTCGCTGGACGAGGCGGCGGCCAGCTGGGGCGTGAAGGTGTTGCGCTACGAGATCAAGGATCTCACGCCGCCCAAGGAGATCCTGCACGCGATGCAGGCACAGATCACTGCCGAGCGGGAGAAGCGCGCGCTGATCGCAGCCTCCGAGGGGAAACGGCAGGAACAGATCAACCTGGCCACCGGTGCACGGGAGGCCGCCATCCAGAAGTCCGAGGGCGAGCGGCAGGCGGCCATCAACCGGGCGCAGGGCGAGGCCTCGGCGATCCTGGCGGTGGCGGAAGCCAATGCGCAGGCCATCGAGAAGATCGGGCGCGCGATCCGCACCGAGGGCGGCATGGAGGCGGTGAACCTGAAGGTCGCGGAGGAATACGTGAGCGCCTTCGGCAATCTTGCCAAGCAGGGCAACACGCTGATCGTGCCCGGCAACCTCGGCGAGATGAGCAGCATGATCGCTTCCGCGCTGCAGATCGTCAAAGGACAGCAGAAGGGGATTTGAGCCTGGGGTGAGGCAGAGCGCCGGAGTGAGGCGCCTCGCTATTGCAGGGGTCCGCCGTCGCCCCCGATTGCTCTTCCGCAGGCGGGAGAGGGGAGCAAACCGTCGGCACGGATTTGTGTGAGCAAGGCAAACTGCTGCTGCTTACTCCTTCCCGGCGCCCTTCATGATGCGCGCCTTCTCGCGTTGCCAGTCGCGGTCCTTCTCGGTCTCGCGCTTGTCGAACATCTTCTTGCCCTTGGCCAGGCCAATCTCGCATTTGACGCGTCCGCGCGTGTAATGCAGGTTGAGCGGCACGATCGTGAAGCCGCGCTGCTCCACCTTGCCGATCAGCCGCTTGATCTCTTCTGCCTTGAGCAGGAGCTTGCGGGTACGCACCGCATCGGGCGAGACATGGGTCGAGGCGCTGTTGAGCGCGCTGATGTGCGCGCCGATCAGGAACAGCTCGGCGTCGCGAATGACTACGTAGCCTTCCTTGATCTGCACGCGTCCCGCGCGGATCGCCTTGACTTCCCAGCCCTCGAGCACGATCCCCGCCTCATATCGCTCTTCGATGAAGTAGTCGAAAAAGGCTTTCTTGTTTTCTGCGATGGTCATGCGGTCCGGATAGAGGAAATGGAGATAGGTAAAACTAAAAGAGCAAAAAAACAGGCAGCCAGGGCGGAGGGAAGCCGGTGCATGCACTTCCGGTATGCCGCCGGCGCGCGTGTGGGCTAAAATCGCGATTCTAGCAAACCGGCCCGCCCCGGTGGATTCCGCACTGCATCATGCCGCAGGCGGAGTCTGCGCGGGCCATGACTTCCAATACATGGCAGACGTCCAAAAATCCGTGCTGGTCGGCCACTCCGCCGAGCAGATGTACAACCTGGTCACGYGCGTCGAGGACTATCCCAAGTTCCTCCCCTGGTGCGGTGGCGTGGAGGTGTTCGAGCAGACCGAAACACTGCTCGACGCCAAGATCCACATCCACTTCAAAGGCATCAAGCAGTACTTCCACACCCGCAATACGCAAGAGCCGCCCACCCGCATCGATATGGTGTTCGAAGACGGCCCCTTCAAGGCCTTCAATGGCTCCTGGCGCTTCACGCCGCTGCGCGAGGATGCTTGCAAGATCGAATTCCACCTGCACTACGAGTTCTCCAGCTTCCTGCTGGAGAAGATCATCGGGCCGGTGTTCAATGTGATCGCCAATACATTTGTCGATGCCTTCGTCAAGCGTGCCGAAACGGTCTACGGCAATGGCTGAAGCGGCTGGAGCCCGTCCGGTACGCATCTCCGTGTGCTACGCCCAGCCGGACGGCGCCTTCCTGAAAGAGCTGGAGGTGGCGCCGGGCTCGACCATGGTTGCCGCGATTGCCGCTTCGGGCCTGCTGCAGGCCTGTCCGGAGGTGGATCCGGCCACCATGCGGGTGGGCATCTTCGGCAAGCTCAAGACGCCGGATACCCTGGTGCGGGATGGCGATCGCATCGAAGTCTATCGCCCGCTGGTGGCCGATCCCAAGTCGGCGCGCAGGAAGCGCGTGCAGAAGACCCGCCAGGGCGGCACGCGCGAAGGGCTGAAGTGGCTGCGCGGCGGCAGCTGACCGGGGCCCGGGCAATCAAGGCCCGTCCGGGCGCTCAGGCGCAGTCCTGTTCGAGGCTGGCGGCGGTGCGCTGCAATTCCTCCTGGCGCTGGGTGTCGTCCAGGTGCTGCGCGGAGCCGTCCGCTGCCGATACGGCAATGCGCCGGTTCTGCTGTAGCGCGGCGGCGTAATTGCGCATCCGCACGCAACCCGCCTGCCGCTGTTGCGCAGCCTGGTCCTTGAGGGCCTGGTCGGCCTCCGCTTTCAGTCTGGCCGTGCGGCGCTTCTCGAAGGCTTCCTCCGCGCTTGCCGTGGGCTCCGCCTTGCCACTGCCATTGCCATTGCCATTGCCCTTGGGCGCGGGCTGGATGCCCCCGGCAATGGCCGCCGCGGCTGCCGGTGCCGCTGCCTCGACCGGACGCAGGGTGCTGGCGAAGCGTCCCGGTGCCTTGATGATGCTGCCGACCTGTACCGAGGGCGGCGGCGGCACGTCGCTATAAACCATGCGGCCGTTGCCATCGCGCCACTGCCATTGCGACTGGGCGACGGCTGCCTGGCAGAGGCAGGCGAGGGCGGCGAGCGTGGCGAGCCTGGACAGCGCGGTCGATCGTTTCATGGCTTTGGTTTTAGTGGCTCTGCGATGACTGGGATGACTGGGATGACTGTGCGGCAGCCGGGAAGCTCGCCGCCGAACCCCGTTCCAGGTGTGATGCACGCGCCCTTGGCTGCCGGGGTTGGCGCTAGTTTAGGCAGACTTGTCGGTGGCGTGCAAGCGCACCGACCAGGCAACGCCGATCATCAGCAACACGATGGCCGCGATCTCCAAAGGGCGCGGCAGGCGATGATCGAAGACAAAGCCATACGCCAGCGCGAACAGCGTCTCGAATACGATCATCTGGCCCGACAGCGTGAGCGGCAGGCGGCGGCTGGAGATGTTCCACAGGTTGTTGCCAATCAGCGACGCACCGAGCGCCACCGCGGCATTGACCATCCAGAACCATTGCCAGTCGCGTCCGCTGCCGGCGGCGCCCAGGCTGTTCCCGGCCAGCCACCACCCGATGAGCGCCAGCACGACCGATACCACACCGGTGGCAATGCCATAGAGGGCAGACCATTCATTGCCGCTGTATTGCGGGTTGCGCTGCAGGTGGCGCGCATTGTCCACCGCATAGAGCGTCCAGCACACCAGGGCGCCTGCCGCGCACAGCACGCCGGCGAGGCGCTGCCAGACGGTGCGCAGCGCCTCGCCGCCCGCGCTGGCGCCATGCGCGCCGCCGCCGGCGAACAGGTCGATATTGATGCAGGCGATGCCCGCGGTCACCACCAGCAACGGCCAGATCAGGCGTGACAGCGGCACCGCGCCGTGGTCGCGCCGGCCCATGATGGTGACCGAGATCGGCAGGATGCCGATGATCAGCGAGGTCGGGCCCACCCCTGCAAGCTGCACGCCAAAGGCCAGCAGCACGTAGTACAGCAGGTTGCCGGTGAAGGCCTGCCGGAGCAGGGCGACGCAATCGGTGCGCGTGAGCTTGCGCGCAATGCGCCCCATCAGCGGCAGCGCGGCGATAATGGCCACCAGCCCGTAAGCGAGGTAGCGGCCGATCGCCAGTTCCCACGGCGAGAAGACGGGCAGCAGCTTGGGGGCGATGAACACCATGCCCCAGAAGGCGCCGGCCAGCAGGCCGCACAGTACGCCAATCCCCATCTTGACTTGCCCCTGCCGGAAAAAAGACGAAGAGCATAGCAGACTTGAACAAGGGCACCCTCAGGCGCGTCAAGAAACGTGCCATTCCTGTATAATTCGGTTTTGCGCCTAGAGGAATTGCTATGCGTCTTGTCCAGAAAGCACTCACATTCGATGACGTGCTCCTCGTGCCGGCCTATTCGTCGGTACTGCCCCGGGATGTTTCGCTCCGTACCCGCCTGACCCGTTCGATCGAACTGAACGTTCCGCTGGTATCCGCCGCCATGGATACCGTGACGGAATCCCGCCTGGCGATAGCCATGGCGCAGGCCGGCGGCATCGGTATCGTCCACAAGAACCTGAAGCCGGCCGACCAGGCCCGGGAAGTGGCGCGCGTGAAGCGCTACGAGTCCGGCGTGCTGCGTGATCCGATCACCATTCCCCCCGACATGAAGATCCGCGATGTGATTGCACTATCACATCAATACGGCATCTCGGGCTTCCCGGTGCTGGAAGGCAAGACGGTGGTTGGCATCATCACCAACCGCGACCTGCGTTTCGAGGAAGAGCTGGACGCGCCCGCGCGCGCCAAGATGACCCCGCGCGAGAAGCTGGTCACGGTCGGCGACGACGCATCGCTGGAAGACGCCAAGCGCCTGATGAACCGCCACCGCCTCGAGCGCGTGCTGGTGGTCAACAAGGATTTCGAGCTGCGCGGCCTGATCACCGTCAAGGACATCCAGAAGGCAGTGGAACATCCGCTGGCCAGCAAGGATGACCGCGGCCAGCTGCGCGTAGGCGCCGCGGTCGGCGTGGGTCCCGACAACGACGAGCGCGTCGACCTGCTGGTCAAGGCCGGCGTCGACGTGATCGTGGTCGATACTGCCCATGGCCACAGCCAGGGCGTCCTGGACCGCGTACGCTGGGTCAAGCAGAACTATCCGCAAGTGCAGGTGATCGGCGGCAATATCGCCACCGGCGCCGCCGCGCGCGCGCTGGTCGATCACGGCGCCGATGGCGTCAAGGTCGGCATCGGCCCGGGCTCGATCTGCACCACCCGTATCGTCGCTGGCGTCGGCGTGCCGCAGATCACCGCGGTCTCCAATGTGGCTGAAGCCCTCAAGGGTACCGGTGTGCCGCTGGTTGCCGATGGCGGCGTCCGCTACTCGGGCGACATCGCCAAGGCACTGGCAGCCGGCGCGCATGTGGTCATGATGGGTGGCATGTTCTCCGGTACCGAAGAGGCACCGGGTGAAGTGTTCCTGTACCAGGGCCGCTCCTTCAAGAGCTACCGCGGCATGGGTTCGGTAGGCGCGATGAAGGACGGCGCGGCCGATCGCTACTTCCAGGAAGACAACACCGCCAACGTCGACAAGCTGGTTCCCGAAGGGATTGAAGGCCGCGTGGCGTACAAGGGTTCGGTCACGGCCATCATCCACCAGATGTGCGGCGGCGTACGTGCCTCCATGGGTTACTGCGGCAGCAGCTCCATCGAAAGCTGGCACGAGACCGCCGAGTTCGTGCAGATCACCGCCGCCGGCATGCGCGAATCGCATGTGCACGACGTGCAGATCACCAAGGAAGCGCCGAACTACTACATCGACTAAGCCGACCAGGCAGATCGATATGAACTCGCGGCTGTGCCGGACCCGACCGTCCTGCCAGCCGCGCGCCGGCTGCGCCGCCCGGCGCCGCCCCCAAGCCAGGCCCCATGCCTGGCCGGAGGTGTTCTTATGAAAGTATTGCTGCGTGCCGTGCTGTTCTTCGACGCCTTGCTGAATCTGCTGCTTGGCGTGGTTCTGCTGCTGTCGCCTTTCACGACGTTCTACAGCGCGCTGCAATTTCCGCAACCGCAGCCTGCCATGTACGGGCAGCTGCTCGGCGTGGCGCTGGTCGGCCTGGCCCTGCTGTTGTGGCAGGCGACCGTCAACGGTCAACTCACGGTGGCGGTAGCGCGTACGGTTGGCCAGGTCAACCTGGCCAGCGCGGTGCTGATCGTCGCCTGGATGCTCATGTTCGACCTGCCGGTGCAGGGCGCGGGCAAGATCTGGCTGCCGGTCCTGGCCGCGATGCTGGCTTTCTTCGCGGCGGTGCAGATCCCGGCCGCCAAGCGCGTACACGTGCGCGAACGTGAGCTGCGCGAGCAGCAAAAAGACAAGCAAAACAAGGATGCCGGTGCCGCCCCCGTGGCACGCCGGCCGCAATCACCTGAATACCGGCGCGAGCCCGGTGTCACGCCTCCGCCCGGCTATGGTCCGGACACCGAAGTGAAGACCGAGCCCGCACCGGACGAAACGCCATCCGCTCATCATGCACGACAAAATCCTAATCCTTGATTTCGGCTCGCAGGTTACGCAGCTGATCGCCCGCCGCGTGCGCGAAGCGCACGTCTACTGCGAGATCCACCCGAACGACGTCACGGACGAATTCGTGCGCGAGTTCGCGCCCACGGGCATCATCCTGTCCGGCAGCCACGCCAGCACCTACGAAGACCACCAGTTGCGCGCGCCGCAGGCGGTGTGGGACCTCGGCGTGCCGGTGCTGGGCATCTGCTACGGCATGCAGACCATGGCCGTGCAACTGGGCGGCAAGGTGGAGTGGAGCGACCATCGCGAGTTCGGCTACGCCGAGATGCGCGCGCATGGCCACACCGCGCTGCTGAAGGACCTGGAGGACTTCTCCACGCCCGAAGGCCACGGCATGCTCAAGGTCTGGATGAGCCACGGCGACAAGGTTGCCGAGCTGCCGCCCGGCTTCAAGCTGATGGCGTCCACGCCGAGCTGCCCGATTGCCGGCATGGCCGACGAAGCGCGCGGCTACTACGCCGTGCAGTTCCATCCGGAAGTCACGCATACCGTCAAGGGTCGGGACATTCTGGATCGCTTCGTGCTGAAGATCGCCGGTGCCAAGCCTGACTGGGTCATGCACGACCATATTGCCGAAGCCGTCGCCAGGATCCGCGAGCAGGTCGGCAACGAAGAAGTGATTCTCGGCCTGTCCGGCGGCGTCGATTCCTCGGTAGCCGCGGCCCTGATCCATCGCGCCATCGGCGACCAGCTCACCTGCGTATTCGTCGACCATGGCCTGCTGCGCCTGAACGAAGGCAAGATGGTGATGGACATGTTCGCCGGCCGCCTGCATGCCAAGGTCATCGCCATCGATGCTTCCGGGCAATTCCTCGGCCACCTGGCCGGCGTGACCGATCCCGAGCAAAAGCGCAAGATCATCGGCCGCGAGTTCGTCGAAGTGTTCCAGGCCGAAGCCAAAAAGCTGACCAATGCGAAGTGGCTGGCCCAAGGCACGATCTACCCCGACGTGGTCGAGTCCGGCGGCACCAAGACCAAGAAGGCCACCACCATCAAGAGCCACCACAACGTGGGCGGCCTGCCGGAAACGCTGGGCCTCAAGCTCCTCGAGCCGCTGCGCGACCTGTTCAAGGACGAAGTCCGCGAACTCGGCGTGGCGCTGGGCCTGCCGCCGGAAATGGTCTACCGCCATCCGTTCCCGGGCCCGGGCCTGGGCGTGCGCATCCTGGGCGAGGTCAAGCGCGACTACGCCGAGTTGCTGCGCCGCGCGGATGCGATCTTCATCGAAGAACTGCGCGCCACGATTGCCACCGAACAGGACGCCGCTGCCGGCATGTGCGAGCCTGCGCAAGTAGGCAAGAGCTGGTACGACCTGACCAGCCAGGCATTTGCGGTGTTCCTGCCGGTCAAGTCGGTCGGCGTGATGGGCGACGGGCGCACCTATGACTACGTGGTGGCGCTGCGCGCCGTGCAGACCACGGACTTCATGACGGCGCATTGGGCGCATCTGCCGTATGCGCTGCTGGGTCGTTGTTCGAATCGCATCATCAATGAGGTTCGGGGATTGAACCGCGTGGTGTATGACGTTTCGGGCAAGCCGCCGGCTACGATTGAGTGGGAGTGAAATCGGGTTCTTCGGGGACTATCGCCACTTATCGAAAAGCTGGCGTAACGTATTGATTTATAAAAAATACGTCACGTCAGTTATCGGTGGCTATCGCTGGCCAGCAGAATAGGTTGGCGGTAGAAGTGACGGTAGGAGCGGGAGGTCGGATCAAGACTCTCCCGTTGACTATCAAGACCTAATCGGTCTTTGACGGTAAAAGACTCCTCTGGAAAGCTTATTTCATGCGGCTTTCCGGGCATCAGCAGGTCCCCTGACCCTTGACGGTAAAAGAGCCGTCATCCAACAGGAGGAAAACCTCGATGCTTACTGACACCGCACTGCGTAACCCGCATTTGATCTACCTGTCTCGGCAGGTGCTCGACATCTTCGTGGCTCTGCATACCTGTGCGGCAGGCTCCAAATTTGTCCTGCCCTCGCACTACGACGCCGACCGTTGCATGTCCAAGGCGACCTTGAATCGCGTGACGCAGTTCGTCGCCGAACGGGCCAAGACCGCTGGTTTGCCGCTGGAGCCGTTCACCGTCCACGACCTGCGCCGGGCCGGCGCCACGCTGCTGAACGAGGTGGGATTCAATCGCGACTGGATCGAGAAGTGTCTGGCGCACGAGGAGGGGCGTTCTTCGCGTTCGGTCTACAACAAGGCCGAGTACGCCGAGCAGCGGCGCCACACTGCAGGAGTGGGCCAACATGGTCAATGCCTGGATCGACGGACAGACCTACGTGCCGAAGCTGATGCCGGACAACGTGGCCGTGCTGGTGTTGAGCGCGACGGCCTGACACGGATGATTGGTTGTCACTTGACAACCAATCAAATCATCCCCATGCTGGAGATCACTGATGGCCCGTCCTTCTCATCCCAAGAAAGAGATCGAGGAAGCTCTCAGGCATGCCGAAGGGCAAGGCTGGCGCGTTGAAGTCGGGGGCAGCCACGCCTGGGGGCGGATTTACTGCCCATACAACGACGAGGAGTGCCGCTGCGGCGAGTTCTGCATTGCCAGCGTATGGAGCACACCGAAGAACTCTGGCAACCATGCGCGTGCCTTGCGGCGCGTGGTAGACAACTGCACCACGCACCGCCAGCAGCACGAGGCCGACAACGGCGCAGAGGAGTAACTTAATGGAATACACCTTCACCCTCAAATATCAACTTGCCGATGATGACCGCGACCCGGATGCACTGGTCGAGCGCCTGGGCGAGGCCGGCTGCGACGATGCCCTGGTCGGCACCGGCCAGCCAGGGCGGCTGGCACTGGAGTTCACGCGTGAGGCGGGCAGCGCGGATGCGGCCGTGCGCAGCGCGTTGGCCGACGTAAGGGGTGCTGTACCGTCGGCCAGGCTGATCGAGATGGCCCCGGATCTCGTTGGCCTGACCGAAGTGGCCGAGATGGTCGGCGTGTCGCGGCAGAACATGCGCAAGCTGATGCTGGCCCATCCGGGTAGCTTCCCTGCGCCGGTTCATGAGGGGAGTGCGTCGATCTGGCACTTGGCGGACGTGCTGGCCTGGCTGCAGGCCAAGGGCAGCTATTCGCTGGCCAGGGATGTTCTGGAGGTGGCGCGTGTGGCTTTGCAGGTCAATGTAGCCAAGGAAGGACGACGGCTATCGCGCTCGGCTTCCAGGGAGTTGGAAGCCCTGGTGGGGTAGTGCCGTCGCTGCCTTTATTCCTGTCTCAAACCCGCCCGGACAGGGCGGGTTTTTCATAAGTGGACATCTGGCTTGGAAGCATCCGCGCGGGGTGCTTGCTTGCGCTCCTCGATCCAGGTTTCCCCCTTCAGAGGGCGACACGGTAGTGTTCTTTGGACAGGCTGGTGGTGGGCAACTGGCGGTTTATCTTTATCGTAAAAAGATCACCCTCGGTGATTGTTTTACATCTTTTTCAAACCGCCGCAACTTGCCAGAAGTTTATAAAACCTGTATTTTGAGCATCATGGGTGATCAAAATGAAGGAAAACTGAACCGCCTGCTGGCTGAGTTGAGCGACACGCAACTGGTGTCCAGCCGCTGGCTGCGGGCGCACGACTATTCCAACAGCTTGGTCGCGCGCTATGTGAGCAGCGGCTGGCTGGTGTCGCCGGCCCGTGGCGTGTACATGCGCCAAGGAGGGCGGCTGCAGTGGGATGGGGTGATGCGCAGCCTGCAAGCCGGGGAAGGGGTGCCGCTGCACGTCGGGGGGCGCTTCGCACTGACTCTGCAGGGGCACGAGCACTACCTGCGTCTGGGCGATGCCGGGACGATCACCCTTTATGGGCCGGAGCGGCCGCCGGGCTGGGTGGGCAAGCTGCCGTTGACAGAGCGCTTCACGTTTCTGGGCAAAGGGCCGTTCGACCTGCCTGTCGTGCCGTTCACGGCCGAGGTGACTGAGTCCGTGCTGGCCGGCCAGGGATTGACTTGGCATCGGATCGGTTCGGGTGCCGATGCGCTGGTGTGCTCCACGCCCGAGCGGGCCATGCTGGAGCTTTGCGATGGCGTATCGGATGCGGCGCTGGTCTACGAGGCCGACGCGCTGATGCAGGCCATGACCACGTTGAGGCCGCAGCGGGTCAGCCTGATGCTGCGCCACTGCCGCAGCATCAAGGCGAAGCGGCTGTTCCTGGCCCTGGCCGAGCGCCATCGGCATGCGTGGCTGCCGCGTGTGCCCCTGGATGGTGTCGATCTGGGCCGGGGCAAGCGTGCGCTGGTGCCAGGAGGACGCCTGCACCCGACCTACCAGATCACCTTGCCGCGAGACCTCAATGAACACCTTGCTTGAGTCATGGGATGGGCGCTACACCGACCGGGTGCGGCTGCTGGTCGATATCCTGCCGGTGCTGGCGCAGGAGCCCCGCTTTGCGCTCAAGGGCGGTACGGCCATCAACCTGTTCGAGCACGACCTGCCGCGGCTGTCGGTGGACATTGATCTGGCCTGGTTGCCGGTGCATGGCTATGCCGAGGATGCGAAGCTCATCGCGGAAGCGCTGATGCGGCTGGCCGATGTGCTGCGTGCCCGCCCGTTGCAACTGCAGGTGCAGACTTCGGCGGGCGAGGGCACGGCGGCGGTGACACGCCTGGTGGCCAGCCGTGGCCGATCGCGCGTGCAGATCGAGACGACGCCGGTCATGCGCGGCACGGTGCATCCGGTGCGCAGCATGGTCGTGCGGCCGAGGGTGGAGGAGGCTTTCGGTTTCCAGACGACGCAGCATGCCCTGAGCCAGCGTTTGGGGAATTCGCCGCGCTGCTCCATCTCGTCGCCACTCGCCATCGTCGTTGACGATCGGCGAGAGGATCTGGCGCACTCGCGCCTCAAGATGAGCGCGGCTCTGCACGATCGATATGGCTTTTTCGATCCCGATTGAACTGGGCCTTCCCTCCATATCGGCGACGACGATTTCAGTGCTGTCGGGGAGCACCGCCATCCACTCATCATGCGCAGGCGTACCGAGCCGATTGATGGGTAGAAACTCGCCAGGGATGGCGAGCACTGCCACATCGTGCAGGCTCGAGGCCAACATGGATCTCGTGCGGCGCTCAGTGCGCGACAGCAACTGCGGCGGCATGGGTGAAACGATCTTCCAGACGCAAGCAATGCTCGATGGCTTCGATCGTCGCCCGCCGAATGCGGTCCTCGGTCGAGATCTTCTGGGCAGCAGGTGCCACGGCCACCTTGTCTGCTCTGGCAGTACGGGCCAATCGAGCCAGCAGTGCATCGGCATCGATCCGATAGTGCCCGCCGAACTGCAGGTACTTCTGCGTGAGGCGGGCGGACTGGTCACGAAGCCAAGCGTCGCCGAGGTCTGCGTAGGCGCTGGGCTGGGTCAAACGAACAGACATGACAGACTCCTTGCGTGAGGCCAAGGTCGGCGAAGTGCCGGACTCATGGAAGTGAGACGTCCAATGTCTCGCTTGGCGTGAAGAGTAGCGCCCCGATTCCGATAGCGCTCTCTGTTTCTTGCGCCCGAAATATTCAGCTCTCATGGGCCTCGTCCRCCCCGCGAAGGTGTGCGGGATGGCGTGCCATTGCGCGGCGTGTGCCGCGAAAACACACTTCTTCATCGCAAGAATCGGAGTTGCCCGAAGACGGAGGCTTCACCTCTGGACGTATGACGAGGAGCGCGGAAGCAAGAACACGTCCTTGAAGTGGAACAGCATTTGGTGTGCTACGGGTGGCGTCCCTGTCCTACCCGCATTCCGATCTGCTTGATCATCTCGCTGGCCCATGGCACAGATCTGCCGGAAGATTGAAAGCGAACTCATGGACATGCTTGGCGAGAAGTGCGATGTTCCCGAGCCAACGGCAAGGCCAATCTGGAGTGATGCCATGAAGACGGTCGCATCCATTGCGTAACGCTCAAAGCGGGCGATACCTTCCACGAAGGTCCCAACGATATCCACACCGTCGGACGCAATGCCAGTAATACGCGGCCGGCCAAGTTCGTTGTGTTCCTGATCAAGAACAAGGGCGCGCCGATCCTGACGCCGGTGAAGTAGTCACCGTCCATCCTGCACCGGCTATGCCGGTGCTGGACAGCGAGAAGCGGGGTAGGAAAGTGGATAGCAAAAGACCGGAAGGAAGCAGAGCGCCATCTGGCAGGTACAGGCAGTAACGGAACCAAGCCCGCGATTTTGCGGGCGTTTTTCATGACTGGATCGAGAAGCGCCGCGAGGCGCCGCAGGTTGCCGCGCCGGAGCGGGCGTTGTTGGCGTTGCCTGGCGGTGGGCCTCCTCGCCTGCGCTTGTCACAGGCTTGCCGGCCAGGCCTCAGCTGCCGCCCAACAAATCGTGCGCGTTCAGGATCGCGTACGCGATATCCGGGTTTGCCTCCAGGCAAYGGCGTATGGCTGCGGGAATGGCCTGCCTGGTTTTGCGGCACAACCCCGGCTGCTCCTCCAACTGGATGCTGATGCCGCGCACGGTGCGCACTTCATGAATGCTGGGCGTGATCGTCAGCACGATGCCCAGTTGCGCATGCATGCGCTCTTCCATGGCCTTCAGTTCGGCAAGGCTCGACAGGCTTTCCAGGCGGTCGATCAAGCGCTTTTCCTCTTCCCGGGTCAGCCTCAGGATCCGCATGTCGGATTGCGGTTCGTCCAGCAGCGCTTCGCGACCGCATGTGCAGGCGCCTGGCGGACACTCCTTGCGAATCGGAAAGGGGATGTTCATGTCGTCGTCGAGGCGATGTGCGCCTCATCCGGAGGGGTAGGGGATATTCTAAATCATGAGGCCCGCCGGGTCCTCTCGCCGGTCAGCCGGGCGCTGAGGCATGCCAACCGAAGGGATATGCCTCTGCTGGAGCCGGTGCTGGAGCATGGGAATCAGATGCGCTCCTGTATTGGGCAGTGGAATCTTGCTCTCCTGGTGATAAAGGCCGATGTTCGACGCACAAGATTCCAAGCTCATCTCTTCCGGTCGCGCAGAACTGATTTCGACGAACCTCACCACCTGTCCCCCGACCAATGCAATGGCTGTCCGATAGCGTTTCGCGGCTGTGCGCGCTGCGTCCAGCCACCTACCCATTTGGATGGTGCGCACCCGTTGTCGGCGTGTCATTCTGAATCCGCTCGTCACCACCTGACAGGCGAAGGTTTCATGCGCAAAGGGTGGCGGGCGGCATTCGACATGGCAGGAGACATCACATGGAAACCGCAACTTCCAGCGCAAATCCGCTGCAGGATCTTTCCGACAGCCTGGCGGCCATCGTCGCGCGCGTCGGGCAGAGCGTCGTCGCCGTGCACGGCCGGCATCGCATTCCTTCAAGTGGCGTAATCTGGCGGCATGGGGTCGTCGTCACGGCCGCGCACACGCTCAGGCGCGAAGACGGGATCGGCATCACGCTGGCCGATGGCCGCACCATGGCCGCGGTGCTCGCTGGGCGGGATGCAGGCACCGACCTCGCCGTGCTTAAACTGGATGTCGCGGACCTCGACCCGGTCGAGTCCGGAGATGCCCGCTCCCTCAAGGCAGGGCATCTGGTGCTCGCGGTGGCGCGGGCGGACGGGCTTGGCGCCAGTGCGGATTTCGGCGTGGCAGGTGCCGTCGGCGGTCCCTGGCGCACGTGGCGGGGCGGGCAGTTCGAGGCGTTCGTGCGGCTGGACGGTGGCTTGCGCCCGGGTTTCTCCGGCGCGGCGCTCGCGGATATGCGCGGGCAAGTCATGGGTATCTGCACGTCGGCGCTCACACGTGGTGCCGGCATGCTGATTCCCGCGATGACCGTGGCGCGCGTCGCCGACGAACTGCTGGCCAAAGGCCGCATTTCACGCGGCTACCTCGGCGTGGGCACGCAGCCGGTCAACCTGCCGGATGCCTGGATGAAGGAAATGAGCCTGTCGTCCAATCGCGGATTGCTGGTCGTCTCGCTCGCGGCGGGCGGTCCCGCGGAGCAGGCAGGCGTGCTCATCGGTGATGTGCTGATCGAGCTGGAGGGCGCGCCGTGTTGCGACATGGATGACCTGCACGCCGCGCTTGGCTTCGACCGCATCGGGCAGCCGTTGAAAGTCGGGCTGATTCGGGGCGGGAAGCGCGAGACATGTTCAATCGTCGTGGGCGAACGCCCGCAACGGAATGCGTGCCGGTGAGGTTCAGGCAAGCGGCCGAACGTCGGGTGGACAGATGGCACAGATGAGTCCGGTCCAGGTAGCTGTTATCGCCGGTTCGCCGCAGGTGCGCGCAAGCCTGCAAGCGCTTGTGGAGGCAACGCCCACATTCGCGTTCGTCGGCAGCGCAGCCGACGCTGAAACGCTCGCCGGCTGCCTTGCCGGTTCGTTGCCGGATGTGATCATCATCGACCTGGAGCGGGCGGCGAGCGACACGCTGAGGTCCGGGCGCGACGCGGCTCACGTGCCGGCCGCGCTCGTCCTGTTATCCGACGAGACGGACGGCGACCAGATCCATGAGCCGTTGCCAGCGATCGCCACGGCGATCTTGCCGCGAGACGCGACGCCGGACGAAATCGTCGCCGCGATTGAAGCCGCGGCCGCGGGCCTTTGCGTGCTGCTGCCCGAGACCCTCGCGAGCTTGCTGGCCGGGCGGAAGCCCCATCGCCAGTTGGGGTCTGCAGTGCACATCGAGGCCTTGACTCCGCGCGAGATAGACGTGCTGACAATGCTCGCGGAAGGGCTTGGCAACAAGGCGATCGCGCGCCAACTCGACATTTCGGAAAACACGGTGAAATTCCACCTGTCCTCCATTTTCGGCAAGCTTGGCGCAACAAGCCGCACCGAAGCGGTGATGCTGGGTATGCGGCACGGCTTCATCATGGTGTAGTGCGGCAACGCTCGGCGCTCAGCGTGCGGGCAAAGCAGGCAAATGCGGCCTGAATGCCTGCTGCTCGATCACGCCGCCCCTGGCAACGATTGCGGTTGCTTCCGGAATCTCTTCCCATGCGCCAGGCAGGTCCAGCAGCGGCTCCGACAAGACCAGGAACGCATCGTCGCCAGCGCCGGTGATGCGCGGGTCTTCTGGATATAGCTCGTGCAGATGACGAAACGAGGTGCTGTGGAACAGGGAGCGAGACTGGCCCTCACTGGAATAACGCACAGCCACGATCTGTTCTCCGTCGGTCGCGCACACGGTCATGTTGACTGGTTCCTCGGCACCTTTGCCGCGGCCAACCGCTTCGACCAGGCCCACCATCCGCTCAAGCGCAGCGAGCGGTTCGCGTTCGAGTCCGAACGTCAGCGCAAGCAAGAACATGAGTTCCGAGTCGGTTGAGCCCTCGATCGACGGAAAAAGATCGGGGTCGACGGCCAGCGTCAGCTCCCGCCTGACGGCGGGATAGTTCCGTATCAAGCCATTGTGGGCGAACAACCACCGTCCATGGCGAAAAGGATGGCAGTTGGTCTCTTGGGCTGGCGTATCCGTCGCTGCGCGTATATGCGCGACGAACAGCGGTGACCTGATTGCGCGGGCCGCCTCTCGCAGGTTTCTGTCGCTCCAAGCGGGATGGACGCCGCGATACCGGAATGGGGGCGCCGCGGGGTGCCCATACCACCCGATCCCGAATCCATCACCATTGGTCGTCGTCTGCCCCAGGCGTGAGTGCAGGCTCTGATCGATCAAGGAATGTTGCGCCCGGAACAGGACCGTCTCGAGGTGAATGGGATTTCCCGAGTAAGCAAGCCATCGACACATGGTCTGTTCTCCTCAACATGGTTCGCGAGAGCGATCGACTGGCAGCATAGCGCTTTTCGATCCCGGCCCGGTGAGGCTCAGGCCACCGAGGGTCCGTTGGGTCGTATCCCGGGTGCCGCCGCAAGGAACGCCGTGAGCAGGCACAGCGCGGTCCGCAGGGCCGCACGCGGGTCGATGAAGCACGTGCGCACCTGTTCGCTACGGCTTTCACCATACAGGCACCACGCGCAGAAGTGCTCGCAGTTGTTGGTCAGCAGCCTGTAGCGATTCTCGCCAAGCCGTGAGCGTGCGCGCTGCACGGCTTCGCTTTCACCGTAAACCGGATCAGGACTCGGCTCGATCGAGACTTTGTACCCGGCGGCGAAACGCGCAATGCTGACTTCCTCGACAGGGCCGCGACGCAATGACCCGGCAAGTCCGGCGTAATGCACTACCTTGCCGTCGCCCACGTAAATGCCGTGGTGGCAGTAGCCGTGCCGCGGGGTGACGAGATGAGCGCCGGGTGGCGGTTCGGTGCCAGCACCGGAATGCCATTGCATCGACACCGCCTCCGCGGTGCGGACTTGATGGGTAATAGGCTGGCCCATGACGAATGCCCCAGGAACAAGTGACTTTGATCAAAGGGTAGTCAGCGCAATACATTAATGATAATTAAACGTTTTTCTAATAACGATAACCTTATCCTTATGCTATGCCGTTTGCTCATAGACCGGCACGGATCCGTCCTGCCGCCAGCGGCCGGCCGGCGAGAAACTCCCGGAGGGTTTATCCTCGCCGTGGCGCACACCCAGGCCGAGGCGCATTTTGCGAACCGGCTGGATGGCGTGTTCGGCAATCCCACCCAAGGACACCCCCATGTCACTTTCGATGTATGAAGTATCGATCCCGGCCTTTATCCGGGCTTTTGGCAACCTGTCGGCCATCCTGGACAAGGGAGCCGCCTTTGCGCAGGCGCAAGGCATGGATCCGGCCGACCTGATCCAGACCCGGCTGGTGGGGGATATGGATCCGCTGTCGGCACAGGTGCAACGCGCCAGCGATGCCGCAAAGAGCTGCGCGGCGCGGCTGGCGGGTATCGAGATGCCGTCCTTCGCCGACACGGAGACGACCTTCCCGGAACTGCAGGAGCGCATCGCCAGGACGGTGGCGTTCCTGAAGACCATTCAGCCTGCCCAGCTCGACGGCAGCGAGACGCGCACCATCGAGATCAAGTTTCGGCCGAATCCGGTGACGTTCGACGGCAAGTCCTATCTGCTGGGGTTTGCGCTGCCGAACTTCTATTTCCACGTGACCACCGCCTACGACATCCTGCGCCACAAGGGCGTGCCCATCGGCAAGCGCGACTATCTCGGCCTGTCCTGATCGAAGGGCGGCCGTTCCCGGCGGCCGCCCGTCCTGGTCATAAGACGTTCGCGGCGCGGGGGAATCGATTCGTCTATTCGTAGACTTGACGCAACCATTTCAGGAAACCATCTTTGCGCTGACGACTTCGGCGTTCATGGTGGCCGGCTGCCGGTCAAGCCGGTCCAGGCGGCCGCTCAAGGCGGTCAGGCCCAGCGCCACCAGCACCACCAGCGCACCAATCCACGGCGTATGCATCAGGCCCATGTGGGTCACGATCAGTCCGCCGGCCCAGGCCGCGCCGGCGATGCCGAGGTTGAACGCAGCGATATTCAAGCCCGATGCCACATCAACGGCGCCCGGCGCATAGCGCTCCGCCTGCTTGACCACATAGACCTGCAGGGCCGGCACATTGCCAAAGGCAACCGCGCCCCAGGCCAGCACGGTGGCCACCACCAGCCAGCGGTGCGGCGCCGTGAAGGTCAGCGCGAACAATACGATCGCCAGCAGCAGGAACACAATCTTGAGCGCGGGGATGGGGCCGTGGCGGTCTGCCAGGCGACCGCCCCAGATGTTGCCGGCGGCGACCGACACACCGTACACCAGCATGACCAGCCCGACCGCGCCGGCGCTGAAGCCCGATACGTCCTGCAGGATGGGGGCGAGGAAGGTGAAGGGGATGAACGAGCCGCCGTAGCCGATCGCCGTCTTGGCATAGACCAGCAGCAGGCGCGGCTCGCCCAGCACCTTGGCCTGTTGCAGCAGCGAGGCCGGGGCGCTGTGCCGGATATTGGCCGGGACGTACATCAGGCTGCCGGCAAAGGCCACCAGCCCGAGCGCCGACACCGCCAGGAACGTCTCGCGCCAGCCGAGGTGCTGGCCGATAAAAGTGCCCAGCGGCACGCCGGTGACCAGGGCGACGGTCAGCCCGGTGAACATGATGGCGATCGCGCTCGCGGCCTTTTCCCTGGGTACCAGGCTGGTAGCGATGGTGGAGCCGATCGAGAAGAAGACGCCGTGCGCCAGGCCGGTCAGTACCCGCGCCAGGATCAGCGATTCGTAGCCCGGTGCCTTCCAGGCCAGCAGGTTGCCGAGCGTGAACAGCGCCATCAGCGACAGCAGCAGCGCCTTGCGCGGCAGGCGGCCGGTGAGGGCGGTCAGCACCGGGGCGCCGATGGCCACGCCGAGTGCATAGAGGCTGACCAGCAGGCCGGCCGAGGGCAGGGTGATATTGAGGTCGGCGGCGATGGTGGGGATCAGGCCGACGATGACGAATTCGGTGGTACCGATGGCAAATGCGCTGATGGTCAGCGCGAACAGGGCAATGGGCATGGTCAGCTCCAGCAGCGTCCGGAATTGGGATGGGCGCAGTTTGCCGCTGTCTTTGTTGCCGAATAAGAGGGTGATTTGGATAAGATATTTGATTAATATTCAATAATGAAGATCACTCTCGAAGAACTGCAGGCTTTTGCCAGCGTGGTGGATAGCGGCTCCATCACGGCCGCGGCCGAGCAACTGGGGCAGACCGTGTCCGGGATCAGCCGCGCGTTGAGCCGCCTGGAGGACAAGGTGGATACGACCTTGCTGCACCGGACCACCCGGCGGCTGGCGTTGAGCGAGGAAGGCGAGGCCCTGCTGGCACATGCCCGCGCCATCCTGGGCTCGGTCGAACTGGCGGAGGAGCAGATGGCCGTGCGCCGCCAGCGGCCGGCGGGGCGGCTGCGGGTGAATGCGGCATCACCTTTCATGCTGCATGTGATCGTGCCGCTGGTCGGGGAATTCCGCCGCGCGTATCCCGAGATCGAGCTGGAGCTCAATACCAACGACCAGATCATCGACCTGCTGGAGCATCGCACCGACGTGGCAATCCGCATCGGTCCGCTGCGGGACTCCACCTTGCATGCCAGGCCCCTGGCCAGCAGCCGGGTGCGGGTGCTGGCCAGTCCGGCCTACCTGAAGGCAAGGGGCCGCCCGGAAACGGTGGCGGACCTGGCCGGGCACAGCCTGTTGGGATTCAATCAGCCGGACTCGCTCAATCGCTGGCCCCTGCGCGGTGTCATGGGCGAGGAGGTGCAGATCGCGCCGCATCTGGCGGCGTCCAGCGGCGAAACCCTGCGCCAGCTGGCGCTGGCCGGCGAGGGGCTGGTTTGTCTGTCCGATTTCATGACCGATGCGGATCGGCGCCGGGGCGACCTGGTCCAGGTGCTGATGCGCCATACCGCCGACGAGCGGCAGTCGATCAACGCGGTCTACTACCTCAATACGCAGCTTTCGGCGCGCATCGCCAGTTTCCTGGACTTCGTCGGCCAGCGGCTGGGCGAGGCGGCCTGGGCGAAGGCCTAGGCGGAATCCTGCCGGCGAAAGCGGCTGGTCCGGGGCTTGGCAATAGGGGAAATCAAGGAGGCGGCTGGAGCGGATTGCGCTCCTGTGCGAGAATATCGAGTTAGCCGCAGTTTTTGGTCATTGTCCTGGGACACTAGTCGCCACTCTTCAGTTGCCCGCTCGGGATCCGCCGTTTCGGCATTCGCCGTTAGCCCTGCACCGACCGTAATGGTGGTCAGTCGGCGGTCAGTCTGGCATGCCGCGCCTCCACTATTACTGCACCACCCACAGCATTACATACAAAGCGACTACAGCTTTACCAGCCAGCATGACTTACGCCGTCAAGGAAATCTTCTACACACTGCAGGGCGAGGGCGCCAACGCGGGCCGTGCCGCAGTGTTCTGCCGCTTCTCCGGATGCAATCTCTGGAGCGGCCGCGAGGAAGACCGTGCCAGCGCGGTCTGCCAGTTCTGCGATACCGACTTCGTCGGCACCGACGGTACCGAGGGCGGTAAATACCGCACTGCCGATGCGCTGGCCGACATGGTGGCGGCCCAGTGGCCGCAAGCCGTGGAGAGCAGCGCCGCCGGACGGCCGCTGGTGGTTTGCACCGGCGGCGAACCGCTGCTGCAGCTCGACGCGCCCCTGATCGCCGCGCTGCATGCGCGCGGCTTCGAGATCGCCATCGAAACCAATGGTACGCTGCCGGTGCCGGAGGGCATCGACTGGGTTTGCGTCAGCCCCAAGATGGGCGCCGAGCTGGTGGTCACGCGCGGCGACGAACTCAAGGTGGTGATCCCGCAGGCTGGCCAGGATTTCGCCGCATACGAGCGCCTTGACTTCCGCTACTTCCTGGTGCAGGCCATGGATGGCCCGCTGGCACGGCAAAATACCGCACTTGCGGTGGAATTCTGCCAGCGCCGCCCGCTCTGGCGCCTCTCGCTCCAGACCCACAAGTTGCTCGGCATCCGGTAAATCGCGCCGGTACGCACCGGCACACCTCGGCACCCATTGGTCCCCATGAACAAGCAAGTTTCCATTACCCGCCGGCTGGAGTTCGACGCCGGCCACCGTATTCCCAACCATGGCGGCCAGTGCCGCAACATCCATGGCCATCGCTATCGCCTGGACCTGACGCTCTCGGGCGAAGTGCTGCATCGCGCCGGAGCCTCGGACGAGGGCATGATCCTGGACTTCGGCGATGTCAAGGCGCTCGCGACGGAGCACCTGGTCTCCAAGTGGGACCACGCCTTCCTGATCCATCGCGGCGATACCGTGCTGCTCAATTTCCTGCAGACCATGGACGGGCACAAGACCGTCGTGCTGGATGCCATTCCCACCGTGGAGAACCTGGCGCAGATCGCCTTCGACGTGCTCGCCCCGGTGTTCAAGGATTGCTTCGGCCACCAGTTGCAGCTCACGCGCCTGGTGCTGTTCGAGACCCCGAACTGCTGGGCCGAGGTCAGCGCCGCCTTCACCCTGCCCGCGCAGGACTGACGCGGCCGGACCCAGCGCATGCCAGCCGAGATGAACGCGCCGATTCTTCCGCCCCAGCCGGCCGACCCGGCTCCTGATCGCGCCCTGGCCGCGCTGGAGCGTGACCGCCGCTACATGCAGGCGGCGCTCGATGAAGCGCGCCTGGCGCAAGCCGCCGGCGAGGTGCCGGTGGGCGCGGTCGTGGTGTGGAACGATGCCATCATCGCGCGCGGACATAACCTGCCGATCCGCTCGGTCGATCCCTCGGCCCACGCGGAGATGCAGGCGCTGCGCGCCGCCGCCCAGGTGATCGGCAACTACCGCATGCCGGAATGCGAGTTGTACGTGACGCTGGAACCCTGCGTGATGTGCAGCGGCGCCATCCTGCATGCGCGCATTCGCCACGTGGTGTTCGGCGCCACGGATCCCAAGACCGGCGCCGCGGGAAGCGTGCTCAACCTGTTCGAGCAGGCCCAGCTCAATCACCAGACCACCATCACTGGCGGCGTGCTTGCCGAGGACTGCTCGCGCATGCTGAAGGATTTCTTTGGCGGCAGGCGTCGCGCGCAGAAGGCTGCCCAGAAGGCGGCGCAGGCAGCGGCCCGGAAAGCCGCTGAAGCCGTCGAAGGCGCCGAAGCCGCCACTGGACCTGCCACGCCGGGTTGCGCGCACTGCAGCCCGGCCGTAACCCGTAGCCCCACCGACCCCGACCCAAGCCAAAGCCCCGCCGCATGAGCCTGCCCACGACCACGCCCGCGCCCTTGCCAGCCACGGAAGTCCGACTGATCGCTTCGTCCGGTTATCCGCATGACGTCGCCATTGCCGCGCGCGGCTGTGCCTGGCTCAAGGGGCAGGGCTTCCATGTCGGCAACCCGGATGTACTGGCGCGCCGCTACCTGCGCTTTGGCGGCAGCGATGCCGAGCGCCTGGCGGACCTGCATGCCATCGGCACCGGCGCGGCGCACGAGCTGACGCTGGCGGTGCGCGGCGGCTACGGCATTGCGCGCTTGCTGGAGCGGGTGGACTTTGCCCGCATTGCCGAGCAGGCACGCGCCAGCCAGACGCCGATCGTCGGCCACAGCGATTTCACGGCATTCCAGCTGGCTTACCTGGCCGCTACCGGCGGGGTCACTTTCGCCGGACCGATGCTCTTGGCCGATTTCGGCGCGGATGCGGTCGATCCGTTCATGTGGGAGCATTTCACCGGCGTGCTGCGCGATCCGGCCTATGCCATCGACCTGGCCGCGCCGCAGGCCGGCGGCCAGCCCTTCAGCGGCACCCTGTCGGGCACGCTGTGGGGCGGCAACATGGCGATGCTGTGCAGCCTGCTTGGCACGCCGTTCATGCCGGCCGTGGAGGGCGGCATCCTGTTCCTCGAGGACGTCAACGAGCCGCCGTACCGGGTCGAGCGCATGCTGCTGCAACTGGACCAGGCCGGCGTGCTTGGCGCGCAGCGCGCCATCGTGCTGGGCGACTTCTCCAATTACCACGTGACCGATTACGACAATGGCTATGACCTGCCCGCGGTGGTGGCCTACCTGCAGGAGCGCCTGGACGTGCCGGTGCTTACCGGCCTGCCGTTTGGCCACTGCCCGCGCAAGCTGACCCTGCCGGTTGGCGGGCAGGCGCAGTTGAGCGCACGCGCGGACGGTTTTTCGCTGGCACTGTCGGGGTATCCGGTGTTGAATGCGGCGGCATCCGCCCACATCTGACGCTTATCGCTTCGTTCCTTCGCCCGCGAGTGGTAAAATCGCCGGTTGTTTCCCGATTTCCCTGCCAGGGCCCCCGCGCCAACGCACCGCCAGGTCGCGCCGTGCCGGGCCTTAGCCGCCCACGCTGCTGAGCGATTGGCATTTTGCCCGGCCATTAGCAGGCGGCAGCCCGAGGCAAGCGCGAGTCCCGCGCCTCATCATCCATACAAGGTTCCAGACGTGCTTTCTACCGCAAACATCACCATGCAGTTCGGCCCCAAGCCGTTGTTCGAGAATATCTCGGTCAAGTTCGGCGAGGGCAACCGCTACGGCTTGATCGGCGCGAACGGCTGCGGCAAGTCCACCTTCATGAAGATCCTCGGCGGGGATCTCGAGCAGTCCGCCGGCAACGTCATGCTGGAGCCCGGCGTGCGCCTGGGCAAGCTGCGCCAGGACCAGTTCGCCTATGAAGACATGCGCGTGCTGGACGTGGTCATGATGGGGCACAGCGAGATGTGGGCCGCCGCCGCCGAGCGCGACGCCATCTACGCCAACCCGGACGCCACCGACGAAGACTACATGAAGGCCGCCGAGCTGGAGGCCAAGTACGCCGAGTACGACGGTTACACGGCCGAGGCGCGTGCCGGCGAGCTGCTGCTGGGCGTGGGCATTCCCACTGACCAGCACCAGGGCACCATGAGCAATGTGGCGCCGGGCTGGAAGCTGCGCGTGCTGCTGGCGCAGGCGCTGTTCTCGAACCCGGACGTGCTGCTGCTCGACGAACCGACCAACAACCTCGACATCAATACGATCCGCTGGCTGGAACAAGTGCTCAACGAGCGCAATTCCACCATGATCATCATCTCCCACGATCGCCACTTCCTGAACTCCGTGTGCACGCACATGGCCGACATGGACTACGGCACGCTGAAGGTCTATCCGGGCAACTACGACGACTACATGGAAGCGTCCATGCAGGCGCGCGAGCGCCAGCTGGCGGCCAATACCCGCGCCAAGGAGCGGATCGGCGAGCTGCAGGATTTCGTGCGCCGCTTCTCGGCCAACAAGTCCAAGGCACGCCAGGCCACCTCGCGCCTGAAGCAGATCGACAAGATCAAGGTCGAGGACATCAAGCCGTCGTCGCGCCAGAACCCGTTCATCCGCTTCGAGTTCGACAAGAAGCTGCACAACCTGGCGGTCGAAGCGGAAGGCATCACCAAGACCTACGACCGCAAGGTCATCAACAACCTGTCGATGGCGATCCAGGCCGGCGAGCGCGTGGCCATCATCGGCGAGAACGGCGCCGGCAAGACCACCTTGCTGCGCAGCCTGCTGGGCAGCGCCATCAAGGGTGGCGTGGAAGTCGATCGCGGCGCCGTCAAGTGGGCCGAGAACGCCAATGTCGGCTATATGCCGCAGGATACGTTCGAAGAATTCCCGGTGGACCGCGACCTGATCGACTGGATGAGCCAGTGGACCCAGGCCGGCGACGACGACCAGTCGCTGCGCGGCACCATGGGCCGCCTGCTGTTCTCCGCCGACGACATCAAGAAGTCTGTCAAGGTGCTCTCCGGCGGCGAGAAGGGCCGCATGATCTGGGGCAAGCTGATGCTGGGCCGGCACAATGTGCTGGCGCTCGACGAGCCGACCAACCACATGGACATGGAGTCGATCGAGTCGCTGCAGATCGCGCTGGACAAGTTCACCGGCACGCTGATCTTCGTCTCGCACGACCGCGTGTTCGTCAGCGGCCTGGCCACGCGCGTGATCGAGGTGCGCAACGACGGCACGCTGACCGACTACCTGGGTACGTATGACGAGTACCTGGAGTCGCAGGGTATCGACGGCTGAGCCAGCCGGAAGGGCGCCGGGCAACCGGCCCGCCCCGCAGGGGACGAGAAGGGCCGCCATGTGCGGCCCTTTTGCTTTGCCGGGGCGATACCTTAAGGTGAACGAGAGGTCTCCCAATCCGCATGATGGCCTGTCGCGTGGTATCGAACTCTCGTGCAAGGGCTGCTACTGCCTCGCCTTGAGCAAGCCTGCGTGTTCATCGCCTGCTGCTCATCGGCCAGTGCGGACGGTCTGCTCAATGTCTTGCCTTCGGCCTTGGATTGGCCTTGGGTGCTAACCCGGATATATCCGATTGCCGTTTGCACTTTGCGACTCCCGCGCTTTCTGCCTGTCCTTGAGTCTCAAGAACGGCGTCTCGACGATCCAGTAGCTCAAAGTTGCGACGGCGAGCGCCTGCAGGATGTTAAAGGGGAAGGCGAGCGTCCCCGGTGCTCCAATGTGATTGAAGAGCTGCTGCCACAAGTAGAGGCTGAAGGAAATCGTACCAATGAACACGAACGGCTTGGTTCTTAGAATCCGTGACAGCCAAAAATCCTTGCTGTCACAAATAGTAATGATGAGGATCGCGACAATGATCGCCTCGATTGTCGCGCCGTAGGTTGCTGACCAGTAGCCTCCAACCTTGGATGCAATGATCGGGACGATGAAAAACAGAAAGAGGGTGGCAAGCGTGACGGCAAGTGTGCTGTATCGCCATGCATTCAGGATGCTGCTTATCTTCTCCCGATTCAGTGCCGCATAGCATCCAATCAGGATCGGATCGACTCCTGTGTGAAGCATCATGCCGAGTTGGCCGCGCAGCCCAGGCGCGGCCACGTAAGAGGCGATCCGGATCAAAGGGATGATCAAAATGATGGCGAGAAGGAGCCGATCACTTTTTCGGCGCAGCACGAAAATCAGCAATGGCGGCCAGAACCAATAGAACTGCTCCTCGAGCGCGAGGCTCCAGAAGTGCCCTAAATACCAGCTTCCGTCCAGATGGAGGGTATTCGTTGGGCCGAGGCCGAGCAATTCGGAATAATTCCACACATGCAGCGCCGCGAAGGCAATCTGGCGCCAGTTAATATCCAGCATCCCGAAATGCGCCAGGAGGGCGATTGTGAAGACGAACACATAGCACGCCGGCCATATCCTCAGAACCCGTCTCATGTAGAACTGGGCCAGGCTGATTCGCCCGGTAGCGTGGTGCTCCTTCTGTAGAAGGCCTGTAATCAGAAATCCGCTGAGAACAAAGAAAATCAGAACGCCTTGAGCTCCGTTGGCAAATAACTTCAATGGAGATAGCCACCCCGCGTATCCGTCGCGCAGCGTGCGTTCAGCGTGGCCAAGCACGACCATTGTCACAGCAATGCAACGCAATCCTGTCAGCTCTAGTACGCGATTTTTCATTTCTTGTCCCATTTGCCGACACGGTCGTTTTTCGAAATAGGCTTGCGAAAAGTCCGGTACATCCTCCCCAGACCTGACCGGTGAGGCGCGGTATTGCTGAGTTGCCGGTAGTAGTTTGCCTCAGCTTCAGCGGGCAGGGTATCGCCCATTCGCACCATCCTGTCGAGCTGGTCGATGATGGCACCGGCCGTAATCTCGCCTTTGGCCTTGTGCAAGGCCGTGTAAAGCGGATCGCGCAACGCCGCCAGCTCGGCCGAGTTGCCGGCTTTTTCCACCTTCACCTGCAGCAGGTAGCCGCGCAGGCCCAGATGCTGGCCAATGACGTCCGTATAGAAGTGATAGAGTTGCCGGTAAGTGCCGCCGGCGGCAGCCGGGAGCGGGTTTGCCGGGAGAGCGCCGGGCACGGCAAGCTCCGGGTCGGGCTCCGTGCGTATCAGGCCGGCATCGAGCAGCGCTTCGATGCCCTCCGGTCCCACGCCCATGCCGGCAGTCTGGGCCAGCAGCGCGCTGCGCCGGCGCTCGCCATTGACGATCAACTGCAGGGCGCGCAGCTTGTAYGCGCGGGTGCGGATTTCGTCCTGGCCTTGCTCCGTCTTGTGAAAAACCGGGTCAGTCATGTCTCGCTCCCTTGTTATCGGCAGGGCAGAGCCGTGCAATGTGCTGCACTGGACACCAGGCGGCTCGCCGGTCGATTATCGCCACGTTGTTGGGGGCGCTGGCGCGCTGCAAAAAAAAGAGCCGCTAAAGCGCACTACAATGTGGGCACCATAAAAAGTAACAAAATTTGCACCCGCCTATTCACCCAACTGAAAACTGTGGCCATGCAACAACGAGACAAACTCTTTATCAATGGTATGTGGGTAGCCCCCCACGGTACCGGCCTGATCGACGTCATCCATTCCACGACCGAAGCGGTCATGGGCTCCATCCCCGAAGGCCACGCGCGCGACGCCGAGGATGCCATCCAGGCGGCCCGGGCAGCCTTCGACGGCTGGTCGGCCACGCCGCCCAGCGTGCGCGCCGGCTATATCCGCAAGATCGCGGAGGGTCTCAAGGAACGCAGCGAGGAGCTGGCGCAACTGATCGCGGGCGAAGTCGGCATGCCGATCAAGCTGGCGCGCGCCATCCAGGTGGGCGGCCCGGTCTATAACTGGGCGCAGGCGGCCAAGCTGCTCGATACCTACGCCTTCGAGGAAGAGGTCGGCAATTCCCTGGTGGTGCGCGAGCCGGTGGGCGTGGTGGCGGCGATCACGCCGTGGAACTACCCGCTCAACCAGATTACGCTGAAGGTGGCGCCGGCGCTGGCCGCGGGCTGCACCGTGGTGCTCAAGCCGTCCGAAGTGGCGCCACTCAATGCCTTCGTGCTGGCCGAGGTGATCGAGGCCGCCGGACTGCCGGCAGGCGTGTTCAACCTGGTCACCGGCTACGGCCCGGTGGTGGGCGAGGTCCTGGCCAGCCACCCGGAAGTCGATATGGTGTCGTTCACGGGTTCCACGCGGGCGGGCAAGCGCGTGTCGGAGCTGGGCGCGCAGAGCGTCAAGCGCGTGGCGCTGGAGCTGGGCGGCAAATCCGCCTCGGTGATCCTGGATGACGCGGACCTGCCGGCCGCGGTCAAGGGCACCATCGGCGCCTGTTTCCTGAATTCCGGCCAGACCTGCTCGGCACACACCCGCATGCTGGTGCCGCGCGCCCGTTACGACGAGGTCAAGGCCATCGCGAAGAAGGTGGTCGAGGGCTATACCGTGGGCGATCCGCTGCAGGAAACCAGCCGCCTCGGCCCGCTGATCTCCGCCGCGCAGAAGGACCGCGTGACGGGCTATATCCAGCGCGGCATCAATGAAGGCGCCGAACTGGTGGCCGGCGGCCCCGAGGCGCCCGAAGGGCTGGACAAGGGCTTCTTCGTCAAGCCGACGGTGCTGGGCGACGTCGATCCGAAGGCCACGGTGGCGCAGGAGGAGATCTTCGGCCCGGTGCTGTCGATCATCTGCTACGACACCGAGGAAGATGCCGTGCGCATCGCCAACGACAGTATCTACGGGCTCGGCGGCGGCGTGTGGTCGGGCGACGAGGCGCGCGCCATCCGCGTGGCGCGCCGCATCCGTACCGGCCAGGTCGATATCAATGGCGGTCCGTTCAATATGCAGGCGCCGTTCGGCGGCTACAAGCAGTCCGGCAACGGGCGCGAGGCAGGCAAGTATGGCCTGGAGGAATTCCTCGAGTACAAGTCGCTGCAACTGAAGAAGCCGGCCGCCTGAGACCGGCAACTGGTGGGGGGCGGGCGCGCTGATCCCTGCGCACTCGCTCCCGCAGCAGGAACGATGCCCGGCTGGTCCGGGCATTTTTCATGGGCGGGGCGGCTTCGGCGATAATGCCGGAGTTCGGCCCGCCCGCCGCAGGTATTTGCCATGCACCTGCGATTGGGCCGGTTTGGGCCGGCGGGCGGGGCAAGAGACACGGGGCAAGAACATAACTAAAGACGCGGGTGCGGCGCGCCACGCGGGGAGAGGGATCGATGCGTTGGTTGAAACGGCTGGCCTGGCTGGTATTGATGCTGGCGGTGCTGGTAGTGGCGGGCACGCTCGGCACCTATGTCTGGTACCGGCAGGCTTCGCAGCCCCTGACCGCCGGCACGCTGAAGCTGCCCGGCCTGCGCGAGAGCGTATCGATCATCAGGGACCGCCACGCCGTGCCGCACATCAAGGCGGCCAATGCGCAGGATGCCTACTTTGCGCTCGGCTTCGTCCATGCACAGGACCGCTTGTGGCAGTTGCAGATGAGCAAGCGCATCGTGGCCGGCCGGCTGGCCGAGATCCTGGGGGTGTCCGCGCTCGATACCGACCGCTTCCTGCGTACCCTGGGCGTGCGGCGCAACGCCGAAGCCATCCTCGCGCAATCCTCCCCCGAGACCCGTGCTGCGCTGCAGGCCTATGCCGATGGCGTGAATGCCTATATCGATAGCCGCAAGGGGCCATTGCCACCGGAATTCCTGATCCTGCGCACGCAGCCCGAGCACTGGGAGCCGGCCGATACGCTGGCCTGGCAGACCATGATGGCGTGGGACCTGGGCGGCAACTGGACCCAGGAGACGCTGCGCATGCGGCTGGCGCAGGTGCTGCCGGTCTCGCGCATCAACGAACTGCTGGCGCCTTATCCGGGCGAGCGGCCGCTTCGCACCATGGACTACGGCAATCTCTACCGACACCTGGCGCCGCTGGCCACCGCCATGGCGCGCGTCGAGCAGCAGGCGCCGCGCGGCTATGTGGAGGGCATGGGTTCGAATAGCTGGGTGGTGTCGGGCGCCCATACGCGCTCGGGCAAACCGCTGCTGGCCAACGATCCGCACCTGGGGCTGCAGGCGCCCGCGCTGTGGTATTTCGCGCAATTGCAGGCGCCCGGGCTGGACGTCGCGGGCGCCACGCTGCCCGGCACGCCGGTGGTGGTGCTCGGGCATAACCAGCGCATCGCCTGGGGCTTCACCAATACCGGCCCCGATGTGCAGGATCTCTTTATCGAGCGCCTGCAGCCCGGCAGCAGCCAGCGCTACCAGACTCCGGCCGGCTGGGCCGAGCTCACCACGCGCACCGAGACCATCCGCGTCAAGGGCGCGCCCGACGTGACGCTGAACGTGCGCGAGACGCGCCACGGACCGGTGATTTCCGATGTGGCCGAGCCCGTGGCGACCGCCGCGGCGCCGCTCGGCGCGCAGTTCATGGTGGCCTTCCAATGGACCGCGCTGCGCGCCGACGACCGCACGCTGCAGGCTGGGCTGGCAATGAACCGCGCTACCGACTGGATCAGCTTCCTGGCGGCGCTGCGCGATTTCCATTCGCCCCAGCAGAATATCGTCTACGCCGACGTGGACGGCAATATCGGCTTTATCGCGCCCGGGCGCGTGCCGCTGCGCCGCGCCGACAACGACCTCAAGGGCCTGGCGCCGGCACCCGGCTGGGATGCCCGCTACGACTGGAACGGTTTTATTCCCTTCGACCAGTTGCCGCGTAGCTTCAATCCGCCCGAAGGCGTGATCGCCACCGCCAACCAGAAGATCGTCGAGGACGACTATCCGTATTTCCTGACCAGCGAATGGACMGTGCCGTATCGCTACCAGCGCATCCGCACGCTGATCGACGCCACGCCGCGGCACACCATGGACAGCTTCGGCGAGATCCAGAAGGACACGCTCTCGCTGGCCGTGCGCGATGCCTTGCCGCTGCTGCTATCGGCCCGGTTCGCCAGCGGTCCGGCGCTGGCGCCGCGTGAGCGGGCGCTGATCGAGTCGCTGCGCAAATGGGACGGCGACATGCAGGAAGGGCTGGCCGAGCCGCTGGTGGCAACGGCCTGGCTGCGCGAACTGTCGCGCTTGCTGTTCGAGGACAAGGTGGGCGATGCGCTGTTCAACCGGCTATGGGAGCAACGCAACGTGCAGCAGCCCATGCTCAACGTGCTGCGCAATCCCGGCGGGCTGGGTGCGTTCTGGTGCGACGACAGCAAGACACCGGAGCAGGAGGACTGCGACGATGCCATTGCCACCGCCTGGCACCATGCCATCGCCGACCTGGACCGGCGCTACGGCGACAACCCGGGGCGCTGGCGCTGGGGCAAGGCCCACGCGGCCCGCTCGGAGCACAAGCCCTTTGGCAAGCAGCCTTACCTGGCGGATTTGTTCAACGTCAAGGTGCCCACCGGCGGCGATACCTACACTGTCAATGTGGGGCGCCACAACCTGCGGGACGAGGCAGCGCCGTTCGAAAGCGTGCACGCGGCAAGCCTGCGCGCCATCTACGACCTGTCCGACCTGGCCGAATCCCGCTTCATGGATTCGACCGGGCAGTCGGGCAACGTGATGTCCACCCATTACCGCGACTTGACCGGCAAGTGGGCTGCCGTGCAATACATCACCATGGCGCCCGGCCACCGCGCGCCTGGCAATGAAGCCTTCGATACCTTGGTGCTGCAGCCTGCCGACGCGGCGCGCTGATTGCCGATGTATCGCGGCGTGATGCATTGACGAAGACGGGGATTGCCATGCATGCCAATGCAACCTGGGCCATATACCGCTAATATCGGTGCTTTGCGTCGATCCGCCGGGATACCTGCCGCCATGCCCACCTCCTCCTCAGCCCTCACCACCCATGTGATCCAGCACATTGCGTTCGAAGACGCCGGCGTGCTGGGCGACGCCTTGCGCGATCGTGGGCACACCCTGCGCGTGCTGCGCGCGGGTATCGACGACCTGGACGTGATCAGGGCGCAACCTGCTGACCTGCTGGTGGTGCTGGGCGGCCCCATCGGCGTGTATGAGAACGAGGTCTATCCCTGGCTGGACGGGCAGATCGACATCATCCGCGCACGCCTGGATGCCGGCGCGCCGATGATCGGCGTCTGCCTGGGCGCGCAGCTGATTGCGCGCGCGGCCGGTGCGCGTGTTTATCCGGGTACGCGCGAGATCGGCTGGGCACCGGTCCAGCCGACGCCGGCGGGCAGGGATTCGCCGCTGGCCGAGTTGGAAGCCGCCGACTGGCATGTGCTGCACTGGCATGGCGATACCTTCGACCTGCCCGCGGGCGCCCAGTTGCTGGCCTCCACCGACGCGGTTGCGCACCAGGCCTACGCCATCGGCCACCATGTGCTGGCCCTGCAATTCCATCCCGAAGTGCGGCCAGGGGAACTGGAAGGCTGGCTGGTTGGCCACACCGTGGAACTCGGCAAGGCCGGCATCGATCCGCGCGCGATCCGGGCGCGCACGGCAGAGATCGGCGACCGGGTGGCTGCCGCGGGCCGGCGCATGTTTGACCGGTGGCTGGATGAGGCAGGGCTGTGATGGAGACGGCTGCAGGCCGACAAGGGCGAGACCCGCAACTGCCTGCCGTCACGCCTGCGGTGGCGGGCGGCTGAAGGCGCGCCAGCCAGGGCAGGGGAGATCAGCCCTGGCGGAAGCGTCTTGCCGTGGCCTCGCGCGTGATGCGTTCCCAAACCGCCTGTTTTTCCGCGTCGGCCATGGAGACCCAGTTGCTGACCTCCGTCGCTGTGCGGCCACAGCCCTGGCAGATTTCGTCGAACAAGGTCGAGCAGATGCCGATGCAAGGGCTGTCCGGCCGGTCGAAGAGGCCCTGGTCGCCGCGCGGCGAACCGGACTGTGACCCCGGCTGCCCATTGGATTGGGAGGGTAGCTGGCTGGAGTCTGGCGGGTTTGACGGCATGCGGCTCAGGGGCGGGCGGACGGGCGCACATTATAAACGGCCGGCCGCTCGGCCACTGGCTACCTGCCGATTACCCGCGACGTAATTGAATGTAGCCACGGGCGCGCTTAGGCTTTATCCATGCCGACCAGCCCCAGCAGGAGCCCATGATGCTGTCCCTGATTCCCGCCTTGTCCAGTGCCGCCGGCGCCGCCGCGGCACCGCTCGTCGACCCGCGCATCCGCCAGACTGTCGAGCATGTGTTGATGGGCTCGCCGGTGGCGCGTGCGCTTGGCATTGGCCTGGACGTCCTGGCGGTCGACCACGTTGAGCTGGTGTTGCCTTTCAGTGCCGCCAACGTGACGGTGGGGGAGATCGTGCATGGCGGCGTCATCGCGACCTTGATCGACGTGGCGGGCGCTGCCGCGGCAGCCTCCGGCGCCGATGCCGACAACCTGCGCGGCGGCGCTACCAGTTCGCTCAATATCCAGTACCTTGAAGCGGCCCGCGCGGCGAGCCTGCGCGCCGTCGCAACGGTGATGCGGCGAGGGCGCCGCCAGGTGGTGACCGAAGTCTCGGTCTACGCGGAAGGGGCCGGTCAGGCCGGACTGGTCGCCAAGGCCTTGATGAGTAGCGCGGTGTTCTGAGCGGGCGCGCAGGGCATGGGCGTCTCCGTCCGGGGTCGCTCATGCAGGGTCGAAAACGGTTGCCTATCTGCTTGAACTCAAGTGTTACCCATGTGAGTGAGTCGTACCAAGTCGTGCCACAACGCAATTAACGGCCAAGATTTTCTGCCCTACAAAAAAACGTCGCCCCCTCTTTATCTAGTGGCAATTCAAGCCAGGATCACTCCGGCGGGGCCATTTAGCCTGCAAGGCAGGGGACAGGCCTGACTGGAGAAATGGCAGCCCGACCGCTGTGCGGCCGGACTGCCATTCAGCAGGCGCGGCCATGGCACGCCGGGCCTTCTCAGCCAATCATGAAAGCGGGATCAGTATTTCCACAGAATCTTCTGCAGTTCCTTGGTGTCATTGGTCTTGGTCAGCGCCAGCGCCACCAGGATGCGCGCCTTCTGCGGCAGTTGGTCGTCGGTCACCACCCAGTCGTACTTGTCGTCCGGCTGCTCGGCATTGCGGATCACCACGCCGCTGCCGGTGCGCGAGGCGCGCACGATCAAGACGCCCTTGGCGCGTGCGGCCTTGAGCGGCTCGACCATGTAGTCGCCCACGCTGCCGTTGCCGGTGGCGGCGTAGACGATGGCCTTGGCGCCGTTCTTCACGGCCGCCTCCACGCTGGCCGGGTTGACGTTGCCGTAGGCGTACACCACGGCGACTTCAGGCAGCTTGTCGATCTTGTCGATGTCCCACTCGGTCTGCATGGTGTGCGGGCGGGCCGGCAGACGGAAATAGAGCGTGCGGCCTTCCACCACATAGCCCAGCGGACCAAAGGGCGAGCGGAAGGTCTCGACCTTGAAGGTATTGCTCTTGGTGACGTCGCGCCCGGTCTGGATCTCGTCGTTCAACACCACCAGCGTGCCCTTGCCCTTGGATTCGGGGCTGGAGGCCACGAGCACGGCGTCGTACAGGTTGAGCGAGCCGTCGGCGCCCAGCGCGGTGCCCGGGCGCATCGATCCCACCACCACCACGGGCTTGTCGCTCTTCAGCGTCAGGTTGAGGAAGTAGGCGGTTTCCTCGATGGTATCGGTGCCGTGGGTGATCACGATGCCGTCCACGTCAGGCTGCTTGAGCAGTTCGGAAACGCGCTTGCCGAGCTTGAGCAGGCGTTCGTTGTTGAAGCTCTCCGAACCGATCTGGAAGATCTGCTCGCCCTTGACGTTGGCTATCTTGGAAATCTCCGGTACGGACGCGATGATCTTGTCCACCGGCACCACCGCCGACTGGTAGGCCGCTGTATTGGTGGCGGCAGCGCCGGCGCCGGCTATGGTGCCGCCGGTGCCAAGGATGACGATATTGGCCTTGCGGGCTTCGCTGGGGGCGCTGGCCTGCGTCGGCGCAGCGGCAGACGGGGCAAGCTGGGCATGGGCGGCGCCAGTGGACAGGCTGGCGGCGAGCAGCAGGGCGCCGATTGTGGTGGGGCGGGCAAAGCGCTTCATAGTTCTCCTCATATAGATATGACTGGGCAGCGCCTTTTGGGTGGCTGCATCGTCTAATCCGGCTGGCCGAGCCTGTCTTGCAGGGGCGCGGCCAGCGGAGGCTGAACTATAGGATAGTGCTGCCAAATGTGTCGATATCGGCGACTTCGGGGTTTTCCCGAGGCGCAGGCGTACGGCAGACGTAAAAAAGCCCGGCAGAAGCCGGGCCCTGTTCAGCGAAACAGCCGCTCAGAAGGCGTCGCCGGGCACCCGCACCCAGCCTTCCATCAGCACACGCGCGCTGCGGCTCATGATGGCCTTGGTCACGGTCCAGTCGCCGTTGACCTGGCTGGCTTCCGCGCCGACCCGCAGGGTGCCGGAGGGGTGGCCGAAGCGCACCGCACTGCGCGCGCCGCCGCCAGCGGCGAGATTCACCAGCGTGCCCGGGATCGCCGCGGCGGTGCCGATGGCCACGGCGGCCGTGCCCATCATGGCATGATGCAGCTTGCCCATGGAAAGGGCGCGCACGAGCAGGTCGACATCGCCGGCGGCAACCTTCTTGCCGCTGGAAGCCACGTAGTCCGCCGGCTTGGCGACGAAGGCGACCTTCGGCGTGTGCTGCCGGGTAGCCGCTTCATCGATCTGCTTGATCAGCCCCATGCGCACCGCCCCGTAGGCGCGAATGGTCTCGAACATGGCCAGGGCCTTGGCATCGCCGTTGATGGCGTCCTGCAGTTCGGTGCCCTTGTAGCCGATGGATTCCGCGTCCACGAAGATGGTCGGGATGCCGGCGTTGATCATGGTGGCCTTCAGCGTGCCGACACCCGGCACCTCCAGGTCGTCGACCAGGTTGCCGGTGGGGAACATGGCGCCGCCGGCACCGTCTTCCTCGGCGGCCGGATCCAGGAATTCAAGCTGGACTTCCGCGGCGGGGAAGGTCACGCCATCCAGTTCGAAGTCGCCGGTTTCCTGTACGGCGCCATTGGTGATGGGCACATGGCCGATGATGGTCTTGCCGATATTCGCCTGCCAGATGCGCACGGTGGCCACGCCGTTCTGCGGGATACGGCTGGGATCGACCAGCCCGGCACTGATGGCGAAGGGCCCGACGGCGGCGGAGAGATTGCCGCAGTTGCCGCTCCAGTCGACAAACGGCTGGTCGATGGAGACCTGGCCGAACAGGTAGTCGACGTCGTGGCCGGGCTTGCTGCTCCTGGACAGGATGACCGTCTTGCTGGTGCTCGACGTCGCGGCGCCCATGCCGTCGATCTGCTTGCCGTAGGGGTCCGGGCTGCCGATGACGCGCATCAGCAGCGCATCGCGGGCTGCGCCGGCTACCTGCGCGGCTTCGGGCAAATCCTGCAGGCGGAAAAACACGCCTTTGCTGGTCCCACCACGGATGTAGGTGGCGGGAATCTTGATCTGGGGTACGTGGGCCATGGAAATATTGTCCTGGTGAAAACGGGCGGTACGTTGCCGTACCGCCCGAACACGATGCACGAAGCGTTCGGTCGGTGCTTACGCAGCTGCCTTCGACGATTCGAGGAAGTCCTGCGCGAAACGCTGCAGCACGCCGCCGGCTTCATAGATCGACACTTCTTCCGCGGTGTCCAGACGGCAGGTCACCGGTACTTCGACGCGCTCGCCGTTCTTGCGCTGGATCACCAGGGTGAGGTCGGTGCGGGGCTTGCGCTCGCCGATCACGTCGTAGGTCTCGGTGCCGTCGATGCCCAGCGTATTGCGGTTCACGCCCGGCTTGAACTCCAGCGGCAGCACGCCCATGCCGACCAGATTGGTGCGGTGGATGCGCTCGAAGCCTTCGGCGGCAATGGCTTCCACGCCGGCCAGGCGTACGCCCTTGGCGGCCCAGTCGCGCGAGGAGCCCTGGCCATAGTCGGCGCCGGCGATCACGATCAGCGGCTGCTTGCGGGCCATATAGGTCTCGATGGCCTCCCACATGCGGGTTACCTTGCCTTCCGGCTCGATGCGGGTGAGCGAGCCCGCCTTGATCTTGCCGTCCACCACCACCATTTCGTTCTTCAGCGTGGGGTTGGCAAAGGTGGCGCGCTGCGCGGTCAGGTGATCGCCGCGGTGGGTCGCGTAGGAGTTGAAGTCTTCCTCGGGCAAGCCCATCTTCGCCAGGTATTCGCCGGCGGCGCTATCGAGCATGATGGCATTGGAGGGCGACAGATGGTCGGTGGTGATGTTGTCGCCCAGCACGGCCAGGGCACGCATGCCCGTCAGCGCGCGTTCGCCGGCCAGCGCGCCTTCCCAATAGGGCGGGCGGCGGATGTAGGTGCTCATCTCGCGCCAGTCGTACAGCGGGCTGGCTTTTTCGCCGGTGTCGGCGGTGACGGCGAACATCGGCTCGTACACCTTGCGGAATTGCTCCGGCTTCACGCTGGAGGCAACCACGGCGTCGATTTCCGCATCGGTCGGCCAGATGTCCTTCAGGGTCACCGGCTTGCCATTGGCATCCGTGCCCAGCACGTCCTTCTCGATATCGAAACGGATGGTGCCGGCAATGGCGTAGGCCACCACCAGCGGCGGCGAGGCCAGGAAGGCCTGCTTGGCATACGGGTGGATGCGGCCGTCGAAGTTGCGGTTGCCGGAAAGCACGGCGGTGGCGTACAGGTCGCGGTCCACGACTTCCTTCTGGATCACCGGGTCCAGTGCGCCGGACATGCCGTTGCAGGACGTGCAGGCATAGGCCACCACGCCGAAGCCCAGTTGCTCCAGTTCCGGCAACAGGCTGGCTTCTTCCAGGTACAGCGTGACTGCCTTGGAGCCGGGCGCCAGCGAGCTTTTCACCCACGGCTTGCGGGTCAGGCCAAGCTTGTTGGCGTTGCGCGCCAGCAGGCCGGCTGCCACCATATTGCGCGGGTTGTTGGTGTTGGTGCAACTGGTGATGGCGGCGATGATCACCGCGCCGTCCGGCATCAGGCCAGGCTCGTTCTCGACCTTGCCGCTGATGCCGCGCGCGGCCAGTTCGGACGTCGGCACGCGCTTGTGCGGGTTGGACGGGCCGGCGATGTTGCGCACCACGGTGGACAGGTCGAACTTCAGCACGCGCGGGTACTCGGCGTGCTTCAGGCTGTCCGCCCAGAGGCCGGTTTCCTTGGCGTAGGTTTCCACCAGCTTGACCAGTGCATCGTCGCGGCCGGTGAGCTTGAGGTACTTGATGGTCTGCTCGTCGATGTAGAACATCGCGGCGGTGGAGCCGAACTCCGGTGCCATGTTGGAAATGGTCGCGCGGTCACCCAGCGTCAGGTGGGTGGTGCCTTCGCCGAAGAATTCGAGGTAGGACGACACGACCTTTTCCTTGCGCAGGAATTCGGTCAGGGCCAGCACGGTATCCGTCGCCGTGATGCCCGGTTGCGGCTTGCCGCTCAGCTCCACGCCGATGATGTCGGGCAGGCGCATCCAGGAGGCGCGGCCCAGCATCACGCTTTCGGCTTCCAGGCCGCCCACGCCGATGGCGATCACGCCCAGGGCGTCCACCATCGGGGTGTGGGAATCGGTGCCGACCAGCGTGTCGGGGAAGGCCACGCCGTCTTTGACCTGCACCACCGGGCTCATGCGCTCGAGGTTGATCTGGTGCAGGATGCCGTTACCCGGCGGAATCACGTCGACGTTCTTGAACGCCTTCTTGGTCCAGTTGATGAAATCGAAGCGGTCTTCGTTACGGCGGTCTTCGATGGCGCGGTTCTTCTCGAACGCGTCGGGATCGAAACCGCCGCACTCGACGGCCAGCGAGTGGTCCACCACCAGCTGCGTCGGCACGACCGGGTTGACCATGACCGGATCGCCGCCCTGGGCCGCGATCGCATCGCGCAGGCCGGCGAGGTCGACCAGTGCGGTCTGGCCAAGGATGTCATGGCAGACCACGCGCGCCGGGAACCAGGGGAAATCCAGCTCCTGCTTGCGTTCGATGAGCTGCTTGAGGGAATCGGTGAGCGTGGCGGGGTCGCAGCGGCGCACGAGGTTTTCGGCCAGCACGCGCGACGTGTACGGCAGCTTGTCATAGGCGCCCGGCTGGATCGCCTCGACCGCGGCGCGCGTGTCGAAGTAATCCAGTTGGGTGCCGGGCAGCGGTTTGCGGTTTGCAGTGTTCATTTTGTAGGGAATAAAGAGAGTAATGATCAGGGGGTAGTGGCGGGCTTTCGCGACCAACTACCCCCTCTCCCACGGGCGGTGCAGGGGAGCAAACCGGCAGCCGGCCAGATTACTTGCGATCCTTGATCGGCACGAACTTCAGGTTCTCCGGACCCGTGTAGTTGGCGCTGGGTCGGATGATCTTGTTGTCGATGCGCTGCTCGATGATGTGGGCAGCCCAGCCCGAGGTGCGCGAGATCACGAACAGCGGCGTGAACATCGCGGTCGGCACGCCCATCACGTGATAGCTCACCGCGCTGAACCAGTCGAGATTGGCGAACATCTTCTTGCCTTCCTGCATGGTGGCTTCAATGCGATCGGCAATGTCGAACATCTTCATCGAGCCGGCGTCGCTGGACAGCTTGCGCGCCACTTCCTTGATCACCTGGTTGCGCGGGTCGGAAACCGTGTACACCGGGTGGCCGAA
>NZ_JBFTQG010000037.1:0-66519 GCF_056398885.1 Cupriavidus sp. 01T418 | reverse complement strand
CTGCCCGATCGGGGAGACAGGCACCTGGGAGAGCCCGGCATGGAACCGGCTGTACTCACGCAAGCGTTGATGCGCCCCACGGCCTACCTACATCCCGTGGCCAAAGTCAGCCTCATCGAGACGCACATCTCGCAAGTGTTCCTTGCCGGCGCCTTCGCCTACAAGGTACGCAAGCCGGTGTGCCTCGACTTCGTCGACTTCTCCACGCTGGCTGCCCGCAAAGCGGATTGCGAAGCCGAACTGGAGCTGAATCGCAGGATGGCGGCGGCGCTCTACCTCGGCCTGGTACCGATCGTGGCGGGCCCTGGCCGGCGGGATGTCCGGGTAGGAGGCACTGGCGAAGCGCTGGAGTATGCGGTGAAGATGCGCCGCTTCCGCCAGCGAGACCTGTTCTGCGCCATGGCCGAATCGGATCGGCTGACCGCATCGCATATCGAGACGCTGGCCCACCGGCTTGCCGCGATCCACCTGGCTGCGCCCGTAGCCAGTGCCGACAGCGGGCACGGCACGCCGGAGCGGATCGCGGCGGTGGCGGAACAGGCCATCGCGAGGGTTGCCGCGCTCGCATCGGCCACCGATGCAACGACACACCTGGCGGCATTGCTGCGCGAGCGGGCCGCTTCGCTGCGCCCCGGCTTTGAAAAACGGCTGGCGAGCGGCCATGTCAGGGAGTGCCATGGGGATTTGCACCTTGGCAATATCGCCTTGATCGACGGCGTGCCCACGCCGTTCGACTGCCTTGAATTCGATGCCAGGCTGCGCTGGATCGATACGATCAGCGATACCGCCTTTCTCTTCATGGACCTGCAGCATACCGGCAGGCAAGATCTTGCCTATCGCCTGACCAATACCTACCTGGAGTGCAGCGGCGATTATGCCGGTCTGGCGCTATTGCCGTTCTACACGGCTCTGCGCGCCGTGGTGCGCGCTCGCGTACTGCTTGAGCGGGCGCACCAGCGCAGCGTGGCGGGTACGAGCACGGCGACGGAAATGGCGACGACGCAGATGCGCTGCAACAATTTGCTCGCGCTGGCCATCGACGCCCTGACGCGGCGCCCGGGTGCGATTGCCATCATGCACGGCCTCTCGGGCAGCGGCAAGAGCACCATTGCCCAGCAACTGGCGCTGGCCGCAGCCATGGTGCGCGTGCGCGCCGACGTGGAGCGCAAACGTCCTTCACGCAGCCACGCCGCCGCGCACCGCGATCTTTACACGGCAGAACACACCGCCCGCGTCTACGGGCGGCTGCTGGCGATCTGCCGGCTTGGCAGTGCCGCCGGCTTCCCGATGATCGCCGACGCGACCTTCCTTTCACGCGAGCAGCGGCTGCGGTTCGCGTCGCTAGCCGCACGCCAGGGCGTGCCGTTTTCCATCGTCGACTGCCATGCCAGCTTGGTTACCCTGCGCGAACGCATCGCCACGCGCGCGCGCCAGGGCGGCGACCCATCGGACGCGGACCTACAGGTGCTGGAGTGGCAGCGGCGCGCGCAAGAACCACTGGGCAGCGATGAATGGGGCCATGTGGTGCGAATTGGCGAGGCCGGAGCAACCGGCTGATACAGGCCATGGTGCACGGGATCTCCGCGTCGGTCGGCGACGCTCGCAGCCGGACCGATTCGAGCTTAATGCCGCATTGACCGTGCAGCTTGGAGAGGAAGCGTTAAGCAATCGGCATCTCGGCGACCTGGTGTGGGTGGCCGACGGGGTCAACCGCGGCGGCGACGGGTGCACAGCGCCCTCGCCGCATGGCCTGAACGAGATCAACATCTATGTGGCGCTGCCCCAGGGCCTATATTGCTACGACACTGCCCTCCACCACCTGGTCCAGAACGGGCAAGGGCGCCTGCACCAGAAGTACCGGCTGGTGGCATTGCCGGACCAGTGTTTCCGCTACGCTGCCCATCAGCAGGCGCCGCACACCGCGACGTCCATGCGTACCCAGCACCAGCAACTCTGCGCCTGTTTGTTCCGCCACCTGCTCGATCGCGCTGGCGACGTCGTCAAGCGACTGTGCTTTATCCTCCATCATCAGTGCCTTGCATGTCACCTGTTGCGCCGCAGCCTTGGCCTTGGCTTCGTCCAGGAAAGTCTGTCCATCTGCGAGCAGGCTGGCACGCAGGTCCGCGGCATAGCCAACCGCGTACCTGAGATAGCTGTTATCGATTACGTGCACCACGGTGAGTTCCGAGCCCAACGTCGCGGCCAGCCGGAGGGCCTCCGCCAGCGCCCGATTGGCGCATTCGCTGCCATCCACGGCAACCAGGATTTTGCTGTACATCATGTATCTCCCCTGCAAGGACAATCCGCGTTCATGTGGCAAGGCATGGCGCCACAGCGGCGGCACGCCAGCCTTCTACCTCTCCAGTTTGTATACCCCGGCACCGCCGGTATTGAGCATAAAGCCGGCAAACAGCCCGATCAGCCGGGCATGCCGGGCCACGGCGAGCCGGACAGCGATTTCAAGCCGATCCAGCGCGCGTGGACTGGTGTCCAGGTGGACCATGATGCTGGCGTAATCCATGACATTCCTGTGCGGTTGGGAGGCCTGTATCCAGTCCAGGAAGAGCCTGGACGCTGCTATTGACTCAGGTCAAGCCAATTGCCGCGCTTACGCCGGCTTTGCGCCGGCGCTCCCTTCTGCCAACGGCGTGTGCACCAGCAGAACCGGCTGGCGGCATTGCCGGACCAGTCCTTCCGCCACGCTGCCCAGCAGCAGGCGCCGCACGCCGCGGCGCCCGTGCGTGCCCACCACCAGCAGCTCGGCGCCCGCCTGCTGCGCCGCCTGCTCGATCGCGTTGGCCACGTCGCCCAGCGCCAGCGGTTCGTCCACCATCAGCGTGCTGCATGCCACCTTCTGCGCCGCAGCCTTGGCCTTGGCCTCGTCCAGCAGGATCTGCCCGCCCTCGAGCAGGCCGGCGCGCAGGTCTGTCAGGTCGACGTAGCCGACCTCATACCTGAGATAGCTGTTATCGATCACATGCACCACCATGAGTTCGGAGCCCAGCGCAGCCGCCAGGCGAAGCGCCTCCGCCAGCGCCCGCTCGGCAGATTCGCTGCCATCCACGGCAACCAGGATCTTGCTGTACATCATGTACCTCCTGCTTGAAGCCAATGCGCCACTGTCCGGCAAGGGCATGGCGCCGCTCTCGTTTCGACGTTTCCAGTCTGGACGCTCCGGCAAGCGCGATGTTGATGTCGATCATGGAATTCGCAGTTTTCCGGAGCGCGGCCGGCATTGATACAGGTCAAAAGCCGGCGGCCGGCATGGCCTAGCATGAAAGCCAGGCACCTGGTGGTGCGTCCGCGGTGGATGGAAATATGCAAGAAGCGATGCGCGCGATGATCTTCGACGGTGCCGGGCCGGGCCTGCGCCTGGCGCGCGTCCCCGTGCCGGTGCCCGGCCCTGGCGAGGTGCGTATCGCCGTGAGCACCTGCGGCGTGTGCCGCACGGACCTGCACATTCTCGACGGCGAACTCGCGCACCCGAAGGCGGCGCTCATTCCCGGACACGAGATCGTCGGCAGGGTCGAGTCCTGTGGCACTGGCGTGACGGACCTCGCTCCTGGCGACCGGGTCGGCGTGCCGTGGCTCGGGCAGACCTGCGGGCACTGCGGCTATTGCGCGGCGCAGCGCGAGAACCTGTGCGACGCGCCGCAGTTCACCGGCTACACGCGCGACGGCGGCTACGCCGAGTACGTGGTGGCCGACAGCCGCTATTGCTTCCCCATCCCGGCGCACTACGACGACGAGCACGCGGCCCCCCTGCTATGCGCGGGCCTGATCGGCTACCGCACGCTGCGCATGGCGGGCGACGCTAGCGACGTCCGGCATATCGGCATCTACGGCTTCGGCGCCGCTGCCCACCTGGTGACGCAGATCGCCGTCGCCCAGCAGCGCGAGATCTTCGCCTTCACCCGGCCAGGCGACGCCGCCGCCTGCCAGCTTGCCCGCGACACCGGGGCTTGCTGGACCGGTCCGAGCGACCAGCCCGCGCCGCGGCCGCTTGACGCCGCGCTGATCTTCGCGCCGGTCGGCGCACTGGTGCCGCTGGCGCTGCAGGCCGTCGCCAAGGGCGGCACGGTGGTTTGCGGCGGCATCCATATGAGCGACATCCCGGCCTTTCCCTATCGCCTGTTATGGGAGGAGCGGTCTATTGTGTCGGTGGCCAACCTCACGCGCGCCGACGGCCTGGCGCTGATGCGGATTGCGCAAACCACGCCCCTGCGCACCGCCACGACGGTCTATCCGCTGGAGCAGGCCAATGCCGCGCTGGCCGACCTGCGCGCGGGCCGCCTGGCCGGCGCGGCGGTACTGCGCATCGTCCAGTCTGCTTGACGCAGGTCAATACGTCACCTGGCCCGCGCCCTATGCTGCTGATGGAGGCGGCGCCCATGCGCGCGCCCTTCCTATGTCCAGTCAGGAGGCACGAACCATGTACCAGAGAATATTGCTCGCGGTGGACGGCAGCCGCTCTTCGGACCTCGCCCTGAGCCAGGCCATCACGGTCGCCAAGGCGACCGGCAGCGAGGTCAAGGTGCTCTTCGTGGCGGACGACAGCGATGTCTTCTTTTCCGTTGGCACCTACGATACCAACAAGCTCATGGAGGGCATCCTCGCCGTGGGGCGCGACGCGCTGGCGGCCGCCGCCACGCGCCTGGCGGATGCGGGGATCCCGCATACGACGAAGATCCTCGAAAAGCCTGTTTCCCCCGGCCAGATATCCACCACCATCGTGCAAGAAGCCGATCGCTGGGACGCGGACCTGATCGTGCTCGGCACGCACGGCCGCCGCGGTTTCCGGCGCCTGATCATGGGCAGCGTGGCCGAAGGCGTGGTGCACAAGAGCAACAAGCCGATACTGATGGTCCGCAGCGAGATCCAGGAATGAGGGTGCAACGAGGACGAGGGGATGCATGCGGGAAATATCTACCTGCATCACACGCCCGCGCCCGCGCTGTTCACGCGGGACCGGCGCGACCTGAGCCATGGCTGCATCCGTGTCGAGGAACCGGTGGCGCTGGCCAGCTTTGTGCTGCAGGACACGCCCGGCTGGACCGAAGTGCGCATTCGCGAGGCCATGGACCGGGGACAGTCCAGCACGCTGTGGGTGGCCACCCCCAGCCTTATCGCCACACCATGCCGCTTACCAATTCCGCACGCGTCCCAGCCGGTCACTTTGCTCTGCCTTTGCTCTGCCTTAGCTCTGCCGCCGATGAGATGGTATCCGCCTGCGCTGTCACGTCTGCCCCTGTCGCCTCCTTGAGCGCGTGGACGAACTGCGTGATAAGCCCGGCATGCTTGCCGTCGTCGCGTCCAAGCTGGCGGGCGGTTTGCTTCGATTTCTCGCGCAGCCGGATATGCCGTGCCTGGGATCACTGGGCCCRCGGAGCCTGGCCCAGCGGCGTCGGCTGTGTCAGCACCTCCGGACGAAGGATCCTGTCGAGTTCCTCTCTGGAGAGCAGGCCCTTTCGCAACACGATCTCGTACACGCTGCCGCCTGAGGCGTGCGCTTCCTGCGCGACGGCCGTTGCGTTGGCGTAGCCGATGTAGGGGTTCAGCGCAGTCACGATGCCAATGGAGTTTTCCACCGTGGCGCGCAAGCGCTCCTCATTGGCGGTGATGCCATTGACACACCGCTCTGCCAAAGTCAGGCAACCGTTGCGCAGGTGGCTGACGCTTTTGAACAGGCTGTGCGCGATGATCGGCTCGAATGCATTCAGTTGTAGTTGTCCGGCTTCGGCGGCGAAGCTGACGGTGATGTCATTGCCGATGACCTCGAACGCGATCTGGTTGACCACCTCCGGGATCACGGGATTCACCTTGCCAGGCATGATGCTCGACCCCGCCTGCATGGGCGGCAGGTTGATCTCCCCCAAGCCGGCGCGCGGGCCGCTGGAAAGCAGGCGGAGGTCGTTGCATGTCTTGGAAAGCTTGACTGCCACTCGCTTAAGTACGCCGGACAATTGCACAAAGGCGCCGCAGTCCTGCGTGGCCTCGATCAGGTTCGGCGCGGTGATCAGCGGAATGCCGGTGATTTCCTTAAGGCGCTTCAGGATCAGCGGCGCGTAGTCCGGGTGCGCGGTAATGCCGGTACCAATCGCGGTGGCGCCCATATTGATCTCGCAAATCAGCAGGGCCGCTTCGCGCAGCCGCTGCTCGTCCTCGCCGAGCATCACGGCATAGGTGCTGAACTCCTGGCCCAGCGTCATCGGCACAGCGTCCTGCAACTGGGTGCGCCCCATCTTCAGGACAGGCTTGAACTCCTCCGCCTTGCGCTCAAACGCCCTTCGCAGCACCGCCATGGCATCCACCAAGCCCACGATGCCGAACCAGGTCGCGATCTTGAGGGCGCTCGGGTAGACGTCGTTGGTGCTCTGGCCGATATTGACCTGCTCGTTCGGATGCAGGTACTGGTATTCGCCCTTCTGGTGGCCCAGCAGTTCCAGAGCGCGGTTGGCGATAACCTCGTTCGCGTTCATGTTCGTCGAGGTGCCGGCGCCGCCCTGTATCACGTCGACGACGAATTGCTCGTGGAGCTTGCCGGCGAGCAACTCCGCGCATGCCTTGACGATGGCATCGCAGCGGGGTTCATCGAGCAGGCCCAGTTCATGATTGGCCTGCGCGGCGGCTTGCTTGATACAAGCCAGCGCCTTGATGAGTTCCGGATAGATCGAGATCGGGGTGCCCGTGATCGGGAAGTTCTCTATCGCGCGCAGCGTGTGTACACCGTAATAGACATCGGCAGGGACCTCGCGATCGCCCAGCAGGTCATGTTCGGTTCTAAAGGTTCGATTTGTCATCGGTGTGCTCCTCGCCAGTTGTCATGAATGAGAGGAATAGAAGTGCGCGTCGCCGGCGACTCGACCCGCATCCGCAGCTCACGCTTCCTGCGGTGCCCTGACAAGCGTGACCGGCACCTTGCACTGGCGTACAAGCGCTTCGGCTACGCTGCCCATCAGCAGCCGGGTCATCCCGCGGCGTCCGTGGGTGCCGATCACGACCAGTTGAGCGTGGCTGCCTTCCACGACTTGCCGGATCTGGTTGGCAATATCACCGAGCGCCATGATGTCGTCGACCATGACGGCATGGCAGCGCACATTCCTGGCCTCGGCCTTCGCCTGTGCCGCCGCCAGCAGTTCCTGCCCCTTCCTGACCAGGCCTGCCCGCACCTCTGCCTGTTCATATCCGCTGTCAATGACGTGAACGATCTCCAGCTCCGCGCTGCAGGCGCCGGCAATGCCGATCGCCTCTTCCAGGGCCTGATCGCTGCAGTGGCTGCCGTCGATCGCCACCAAGATCTTGTTGTACATGCGCCATCTCCTTCAGGATTGCTGCATTGTGTTCAGCCTGCGGCTACGCACCACGCCCCCGCGGCTGCATCGCCCCATCTGCTGGCCAATCAGTCCGACAACAGCCCCCAAGGCAGGAGCGCAGTGCGTGCATTGCGCACGCCACTACGCCTCTTCGAGGACCGCCTCGACCTTTCCGTCGCGGATCGCACCTTTGAGCGCGGCGTGGTCCTTTTCGTTCTGGTCGGCGTAGGCAACAGAGAAGGCGGCGATCGCATTGTCGAACGTGTCGCTTTTCCCCATGTACCCGCTCATCACGGCGGCATCCCCGGAGCGCGCATGGGATAGCGCCAGCGAGTTGCCGCAGATCTCGGCAAAGAAGTTCATCTCGGTCGTGTGGAACGTCTCGACGGCGGGCTTGATCTTGACGTCCCGGAGCTGGCGGACATAGAAGTGACGCCCCCTCCTCCCCTCGAGCCAGCCGAGGAAAATGTCGCTGGCCGGCTGCATGAGCCGGTGGCCGTTCACGACACGCTCTCCGTGGTTCCGGTAGACGCTCTTCCCCGCGTAGGCTTCCAGGACCGAGGCGCGCGCCTGCTTGATCTGGAGAATGAGAGGATCTCCTTCTCGGGCCATCAGCAAGGCGATCCAGCAGGCGGTGCCGACGCTCCCGACGCCGACGACCTTGAACGCGGCGTCCTTGAGTTCGTAGCGATCGAACAACATGCGATGGGCCGGTGTCAGGGTCTCGCGGTACCGGGCGATTCCCTGCGCGACGTCCGGATGGATCTCCCCCGGGTGGTGACCCTTAATGTGGTAGATCGACGGAAGCTGGTCTTTGATGACCGGCGACCTGCTCGAGTCGCCTACGAGCTTCGGGAAGATGGCTTCGGAGGTGCTGCTGGCACGCTCCTTCGCCAGGCGGTCGATCACGCGGCGGCGCAACCCGGCATCCTTGATGGTCGAGATCAGCATCTCGGCCTCCAGGGCGAAGTACCACAGCTCCAGCACTTTCATTTCGCTGTACTCGGCCATGTGCTCGCGGTAGGACCTGACACAAATGAGGGCCGCATCCTTGGCGGCGGATTCGGTGAGGCCGTTGTCGCGACTCGCGATCACGAAGCTCGCCGCGAGGCGCTTGAGGTCCCACTCCCAGGGAGCCGGGAGGGTCTCATCGAGGTCGTTGATAGCGAAGATGACTCGCCGCTCCGGGGTGGCGAGACCCCGAAAGTTGACCAGGTGCGAGTCTCCGCCGCATTGCACGTGCACGCCGGTAGCCGGCATAGCCGCCAGATCCACCGCCATAGCGAGCGCCGAGCCCCGGTAGAAGGTGAAGGGGGATAGCACCATGCGGCCGTGGCGAAGGGGAAGGAGCTCGGGGATGCGCCCCTCGTCGGTCTTCAGCACCAGGCGGACCGGGTCCGGCCGGTTGTGCGGTGGCTTCCATTCGGCGTGCGAGATTCGCGGACACTTGTCCCGCAACGCTTTGCCCATCGCCTTGAAATCGGCTAGCGAGCCAGCGCGCGGCGATGGCGCTGGCAGCGGCTTGGGGACGGGTGGGGCCATGACAGGCATTTCGTCGGTGTGGTAGGCCATCGCTTTCTCCTCCGTGATTATTGTATTTATAGGTCTTCCAGGTATCGGGCGGGGGGTATCGCACGATCATCTGGATGAGCGCACAAATAAACGGTAGAAGCCTGGGCACAACGCATGTTGATCTATATCAGCGCGATGGCGGGTTTAGACCAAAAAGCCAATTGGACACGCGTGCGGGATCGCCTGGGTTCAGCACGGCTGTTGACAGGCTGTGCATCCGAATTTGTGGCGAAATATAGCAGCCTTCCTGCTGCTCGATCGACGGTATCGGGATGGAGGACACGCTGACCTATGTCAATGAACCGATCTCCCGCAGGTCTATGCTTACAAGGTGCGGTGCGCACCAGCGTTGCAAGGTCGTGTGCTCGCACCGCGTATCCGGAGACTTGACTCATGGTCATCATCGCCGCGTTCGTCTTGATGGTCTTTCTCTACAGCTTGGTATCGCGGCGGCTGGAGCGGACGATTTTCACCGCGCCCCTCCTTTTCACCGCTGCCGGCGTGCTTATGGCGGCTTCGCCCGAGGCACTGAGCGAACTGGCGCTTGACCGGAAGGGCTTGCTGCTGGTTGCAGAACTCGGGCTCGTCATGACGCTCTTCACCGATGCCTCCCGCGTCCGTCCGCGTATGCTGAAGGGCAACGCGAATCTGCCCGTTCGCCTGCTAAGCACGGGCATGCTGCTCACCATCGCGCTAGGCGCGCTTTGCGCGATGGCCGTTCTCGGGACACTCTCCTGGTGGGAAGCAGGAATCCTCGCAGCGATTCTGGCGCCGACCGATGCCGGCCTCGGACAGGTGATCGTCAACAGCCCGCATGTGCCACAACGGATTCGGCAGGCGTTGAACGTTGAGGCGGGACTTAACGACGGGCTATCGGTTCCCATCATGATGTTCTTCATCGCGTTGGCCGTGGCCCAAGGGCAGAGCGCAGGCGGCGCCGTGCTCAGTCGCTTCCTCGTCGAACAGCTTGGCTACGGAACACTGATCGGACTCGGCGTCGGGCTTGTGGGAGGCTGGCTGCTAGGCCTTGCGCGCCGCACAAAGTGGATGGCAGAACCATTTTCGCTACTCGGCGTTGTGGCGTTGCCGCTCGCTTGCGTGCTCGCTTCGGAGGCCACCGGCGCGAGCATGTTCATTGCCGCATTCGTCGCCGGACTCTCTACGCAAGCGGGCTTCGGCGAGGTTGGCGAACACAGCGTCGAGTTCACCGAAGAATGGGGGCAACTCTTCAACTACTTCGTCTTTTTCCTCTTCGGCTTGCTCGTCACTCGCTTCTGGGCGCAATTCAGCTTTGCCATCCTGGTCTACGGCGTGCTAAGTTTGACGATGATTCGCATGCTTCCGGTGGCCATTGCGCTGAGAGGTACCGGCCTCAGCCGGTCGACCGTTCTGTTCATGGGCTGGTTCGGCCCGAGGGGACTGGCGTCTATCGTCCTCGGACTCGTGTTTCTTGAGGGAGAAACAAACCTGCCGGGAGAAACTACCATCAAGGTTGCCGTAGCAGCGACAGTGCTGCTCAGCATTTTCGCGCACGGGCTCACCGCGCTCCCTGGGATCAGCCGCTACGCAACAGCGATCGCGCCGTTGGACAACAACGCGCCAGAGCATGAGCCGACTGGTCTGGGCGGGAAAGATGCCCAGGCCGGCTGAAATACTGCCCTTTCGAACTTGCGGACTTTCTCGTCGCAGCTCGACCCGCTGGGAACAACGGCACGATGGGAAAGCGGGCGCACAGCTTCATTAGCGTGGGAGCGACAATGAGATATGCACATCCAGGGCTTGACCGTGCCGCGCATCTGCGTATCAGCAGTATGGTGGCGCTTCTGTCGTTCGCCGTCCTCGCTGTATTCGTCGTTCCATTCTCCATCTCGCCGACGAGCGTCCCGGCAAAGGTCGCGCAGGACGTGCTCCTGTCGCTGGTTCTTCTGACCGGCGTGGTGGCTGTATCGGACCACCGCACACAGTTGGTGCCGATCGCGATAGTCGCCGGTGTGGCGATAGTAGTCCGCTGGGCCGCATGGCTTTTACCACCGGACATGACAACAGGGCTACGTGACGAAACAGCGATCGCCTCACTCGGCCTGCTTAGCGTGGTCATCGGGATCAAGGTGTTCGGCGCCGGCACAGCAACGTTCGACCGGATACTTGGCGCGATCACGCTCTACATACTGATCGGCGTGGTGTGGTCGGAGGCCTATCAGCTCATCAGCATCTACGACCCCGGTGCTTATGCCGGAATACCGCGCGGCGACATGCCGGCCGATCGCTCCACGTGGCTCTACTTCAGCTTCGTCACGCTCACAACCGTGGGTTATGGCGACATCACACCGGTCGCTCACGCAGCCAGGTCGCTTGCGATCCTCGAGGCGTTGATCGGCCAGCTCTATCCAGCGATCGTGCTGGCGCGGCTGGTGTCGCTACACAGTGCGGCGGACCGCTCCGGCACGAACCAAGGGTGACGCCGCAACCGCGTGCTCCAGATCAAGGAACATCCGTGCACTGGTCGGTCTGAAACATGCAAGCTGCGCAGCCGCTGAGCGACTGAACGGCTGAACGGCTGATCGAGACGCATCGGGTCGCATATTGCCGCGCGCTAAAGCCGCCGGACGAAAAAAAGCCCACAGCCGGGTGGATATGGGCAATAAAAGTGGTATGGGCGAGTCGCGGAAATCACCCACGGCCTTATGGTGGCACCGGGCGGCCCCGAGCGAAATAATCCTTCTGGACTAGGTATTCACGATATGCCCCGGTGTGGCCCTATGGCAGCCGTGGCCCGCGACCTGTCCATTTCCCGCCAGGCCCCGTATTTCCTGCCTCCGCACAGCGCGCGCTCCGAAACCTTTTCCATTGCCAGCACTGTCTATCCCCTCTTTAGTGGGGGATGGGAGGGAAAGGGAGGGAAATGGACAAGGCCGCGAGAATCTAGTCCAATTCGGCCTGGCGATCGCATTGACCGGACCGCTCCTTTGGCATCACCATGGTTTCCAGCGGCCGCTGCCAGCGTGCCGGCCGCCGTCCAACTCCCAGCCCATGCTCAACGCCCACCTGCTGCTGATCGACGATCACACCCTGTTCCGCACTGGCCTGCGCCTGGTACTGGCTGACAGCCCGAGCGTGGCGAGCATCATCGAGGCAGGTTCGGTCATGGGCGCGGTGGAGGAGCATCGCGCCGCCACCGTGGACATCATCCTGCTCGACATCCAGATGCCCGGCCTCAACGGTATCGAGGGAATCAAGGTGCTGCGCCGCCACTTCCCCGCCGCGTGCATCCTGATCGTGTCCGGCACCTCGGGACTTGAGACCATTCCGCCTGCTGCACGCAGGGAAATCGCCGGCTTCCTGCCGAAATCCGCGGACAGTGTCCAGATCGAGGAAGCCATTGCTTGCTGCCTGCGGGGCGGCACCTATTTCAGCCCCGACCTGGCCGGCAACAGCCAGGGCAATCCGGACGGCAGGGCAAACCGCATGGCGAACAACATCGCTTACCAGGCCAGCTCCCTCACGCCGCGCCAGCTCGAAGTGCTGGAGCAACTCAGCCAGGGCCGCTCGAACAAGATAATTGCACACCATCTGGGACTCTCCGAGAACACCGTCCGGGTACACGTGGCGGCCATTCTCGATCACCTTGGCGTGGTCAGCCGGATGGAAGCAGTGCTGCAGGCCCAGCGCCGCGGCCTGGTGCAGACCGGCAGGTAAGCCATGGCTTTGCTCCTCCCCCGCTTTGACGAACCGCGCCTGCTCGCCGCGGAAATGGAACTGATCGAACAGAGTTTCGGCATCGCCATGCTGGGCTGCGCGCTGGCGGCCGTCATCCTGGCTCTCGGGCTAAGCGTGGGCGGGCGTCCCGGTGCCTTCCCCTGGGCCCTGGCCATGGGCGCGGCCTGCGCTGCCGGGCATTTCGGGCGGCGCCTGCTGCCCGGACGCACCGGCGAAGCCAGGGCCGGCCTCTACGCGCGCGCCATGACGGTCTTGCTGATGCTGATTGGCGCGCTCTGGGGACTGGCGGCATGGCTGTACATGGATGTGAAGTCGCCCGCGACGGTGATCTGCATCCTGTCGCTGATCGCCGGCATGAGCGCAGCCGCGCTGGCGGTGTTCTCCGCCTGCCTGCCGGTTGCCGTGGGCTTCTTCGTGCCAGCCATCGTGCCGGTCTGGGCAGTCTTCCTCGCCACGGGCGATGTGGCCTACCTGGCCATGTTCCTCGCCACGCCGCTCTATTTCACGGTGCTGATGATCTTTGCCCGCAACTATGCGCGCGTGGCACGCCACGGTATTGCGCTGCGCTTCGCCAACGTGGAACTGATCTCGCAATTGCGCGAGCAGACCGCGCGCGCGGAATGTGCCCAGCGCGAGGCCGAGGAGGCCAACCGCGCCAAATCGGTGTTCCTGGCCTCGGCCAGCCACGACCTGCGCCAGCCGCTGCACGCGCTCGGCCTGTTCGTGGTCACACTGGGCCGCTCCGATCTCTCAGGCAAGCAGCGCGAGTTGCTCACGCACATCGAGGCCGCCGCCGGCGCCGCGCGCGAGATGCTCAATACGCTGCTGGATTTCTCCAAGGTGGACGCCGGCGTGATCACCGCCCGGCCACGTGCGTTCCGCCTGCAGCCGTTGCTGTACAAGCTGGAGAACGAGCTCGCCCCGCAAGCCGACGGGCGTGGCCTGTTCTATCGCACCCGTGATACCACCGCCACCGTGTTTGCCGATCCGACGCTGGTCGAGCTGATCCTGCGCAACCTGATTGCCAATGCCATCCGCTACACCAGCCAGGGCGGCGTGCTGGTGGCATGCCGCCGCCGGGGCGAAAGCGCAGTGATCGAGGTGTGGGATACCGGCGTGGGCATCCCCGAGTCCCAGCATCGCGCCATCTTCAGGGAGTTCCACCAGTTGGGCAATCCGGAGCGCGACCAGCGCAAGGGCCTTGGGCTCGGCCTGGCCATCGTGGAAGGGCTGGCGCGCACGATTTCGACCCGGATCGAGCTCGATTCGCGGCCCGGCCGCGGCTCGGTATTCCGCTTTGCCCTGCCCCGCACCGAAGACCGTGCCGAGGCGCCCGCCGCCGGCTTGCAGTACAAGCCCAGCCTGAACGGGCTGCGCGTGCTGGTGATCGACGACGACCAGGAGATCTGCTTCGCCATGACCGCGCTGCTGGAGAGCTGGCAAGCGGTTTGCCTGGCGGTGGAGTCCGAGGAACAAGCGCTGGCTGCGCTACCCACTTTCCAGCCCGACCTGCTGCTGGCCGATTACCGCCTGCGCGGCGAGCACACGGGGCAGGAAGTGATGATGGCGATCCGCGAGCGGCTCGGCTACGCCCTTCCCACCGTGATCATCACCGGAGATACCGCCCCGGATCGCCTGCGCAGCGTGCATGCCGGCGGTGCCGCGCTGCTGCACAAGCCCGTAGTGGCGCAGCAGTTGCATACCGCCATGACAGCCCTGCTGCGCGATGCAGGCTGGCGACAGGACATCCCCCGCGCCGCCGCCGGCGCGGGCCGCATGACGCGGACCGAAGGCTGAGGGCTGGGGATCCAGGCGTTGCGCGGCTCGCCCACGCCGGTCTCCAACCTGCTATTCATGCGAATTTCGTATTAATCAATCAGTCCTATTAATTGGACTTGGAGCCAGCGCCCACCCAAACTGCATCGTGACAGCAGGCACGGGCGCCATCGGCAAGCCGCATCGCTTTCTCGCCAACGTGCCGCCAGGTTCACCGATCCTAGCGAGGAGCCACCATGAGCACGCAGCCCGAACTGCCAAGACACGACTTGCTGATCGGCGGCAGGCGCCTGCCGCCCGGCACGGGAGAGTATTCCACCGATATCAACCCCGCCACGGAACGGCCGATCGCCCTGGTCGCGCAGGCCAGCGCCGCCGATGTGGACCTGGCCGTGGCTGCCGCGCGCGCCGCGTTGAAGGTCTGGAACGGCCTGCGCGCCGCCGAGCGCGGCCGCATCCTGTACCGCTTTGCCGACTTGCTCGAGGCCAGCCAGGAGGAGCTGATCGCGCTGGAAAGCCTGGATGCGGGCAAGCCGCTGGCCGCCGTGCGGCGCCAGGACATGCCGGCGGTGATCGATACCGTGCGCTACTACGCCGGCTGGGCAGACAAGATCCACGGCCAGGTGGTGCCGACCCGGCCTGGTGCGCTGACCTACACGGTGCGCGAGCCCGTCGGCGTGGTCGCCGCCATCGTGCCGTGGAACTTCCCACTGATGATCGGCATGTGGAAGATCGCGCCGGCGCTGGCCTGCGGCTGCACGGTCATCGTCAAACCCGCCGAGATCACGCCGCTGACCGCGCTGCGCGTGGGCGAACTGGCGCTGGAAGCCGGCCTGCCGCCTGGCGTGCTCAATATCGTCACTGGCAAGGGCAGCGTGGTGGGCAATGCGCTGGTGGTGCATCCTGGCATCGACAAGGTGACTTTCACCGGTTCGCCTGGCGTGGGGCGCGGCATCATGCAGGGCGCCGCGGCCAACTTCAAGCGCGTCACGCTGGAACTCGGCGGCAAATCGGCCAACCTGATCTTTGCCGACGCCAACGTGGACGCCGCCGTGCGCGCCGCGGCCTCAGGCATCTTCTTCAACGCCGGACAGGTGTGCTCGGCCGGCTCGCGCATCCTGGCGCAGCGCGAGGTCTACGACGAGGTGGTGGAGAAGCTCGCCGCGCGCGCCGCCTCGATCCGGGTCGGCGATCCGGCCGCGCCGGAAACCGCCATGGGGCCGCTGGTCTCGTCCGCGCAGATGAGGACCGTGCTGGACTACGTGGACATCGGCAAGCGCGAAGGCGCTACCGCCGTGACCGGCGGCGTGCGCCTCGGGGACAAGGGCTACTACGTGGCGCCCACGGTGTTCGCCAATGTCGAGCATGAGATGCGCATCTCGCAGGAGGAAATCTTCGGCCCGGTCGCCAGCGTCATCCGCTTCGACGATGAAGCCGACGCCGTGCGCATCGCCAACGGCACCGCATTCAGCCTGGCGGCGGGCGTGTGGAGCGCCGACATCGGCCGGGTGCACCAGGTGGCCGCCGAACTCAGAGCCGGCACCGTGTGGATCAACACCTATGGCCACACCGACGTGCGGCTGCCCTGGGGCGGGGCCGGCGATTCCGGACTGGGCCGGGAACACGGCGACGCCGCCATCGAAAACTTCACCGAGCCCAAGGCGATCTGGCTGTCGCTGCGGCAGTAGCCGGCGATAGACGATGGCAGGTCAATACATTTTGTCTAGATCTTTGGAATGCGCAGCGTCCTGCTGATCATCAGCGAGCCTGACAGCACGAACAGCAGCGCGAGCGGATGCAGGTCCGCCGGACCGATCGCCCACACGCCCCCGTAGAGCGCATCGCCCACCCGGCCCTGCCACGCGCAAAAGGCCAGCACGGCGGTCAGCAGCACGCTGGTGGGAATCGGCGTGCCCTCGAAATACGCCACCTTGCCGCTGCCCTCGGACAAGGCCTCCGCGGTCACGTTGAAGCGTGCCAGGCGGCTCACGCCGCAGCAGACGAAATACACCAGCGCCGCCATATCCCAGCCGCCACGCATGCCGGCGGCAAACGCCAGCGCTGCCGGGCCAACCCCGAACGAGATGATGTCCGCCAGCGAATCCAGCTCGCGGCCCAGCGCGGAGTGCTGGTGCCGCCAGCGGGCGATGCGCCCGTCGAGCACATCGAAGACAAAGGCCGCCGGCGCCAGCGCTGCCGCCGACATGAAATGGCCGGTCGACTGCGTGGCGATGTAGAACATGGCGAAGAACACCGAGGCCATGCCGCAGGCCGCGTTGCCCAGTGTGAACAGATCGGCGAGATGCAACTCGCGGATCATGGAGAAATGCTTGGGACGTTCCGGTGTGGATGCCATGGGGTTGGACTCCTGAATCCTCTGGCGCATGAATACAAGTGGCTCTGTCGCGAGAAGCGAACCAGGCGACGGCTTGCCTGGAAACGCAATCCCGCGCCACGGTTTCGCCAGCGCCGTCCGGATGCCCGGCCGCCAGCGGCTCGGTGGCCTCGCGCGTTGAAGACAAGGGTTGAACACAAGGGTTGAACACAAGGGTTGAACACAAGGGTGGAAGACAAGGTTGCATTCTCGCAGAGTCTGCCGGACGTCAATATGAGATTTGTCTCAACGTGCGGGCAAGGCGTCCCCCCTAAGCTTGCCGTTACCGGTCCATACGCCCTGTTGGCGCGCCGGTCACGCAAGCGCCACGCCTCGACAGCGGCTGGCGCCATGCCACCTCAGCCTCCGAGCCCGCTCCCATTCCCATTCCATGCGCCTGTCCTTGCCAAGCCCCTCCCTGCCGCGCGTCATTCCGACCTGCCTGACGTTGCTATGCCTCGCCTTGCCCGCCCGCGCCGACGTGGGCAATGCCGAAGTGCAGCGAACGCTGCCGGCGGCCATCCTCGCACAATGCGGCGCGCCGGCCACGCTGATCGCCAGTCTCCGCGACCAAAGCGAAGGCACGCCTGCCGTCGGACGCAGGGTTGCCGTGGAGGCCGTGGTCACGGCGGACTACTCGGGCACCGGCGGCTTCAGCGGCTACTTTGTGCAGCAAGCCGACGCCCAGCGCCAGAACCGGCCCGGCATATCGGAGGGCATGTTCGTCCATGCGCCGCGCGCGGGGGCGCGTGCCGGCGACCTGGTCCGCGTGCTCGGCACTGTCGAGGAGCGGTCCGGCCAGATGCAACTGAGGCAATCCGGCCGGGCGACCGTCTGCGCGAGGGCCCAGTCGGTCACCCCGGCCGTGGTCACGCTGCCGGCGCCGCACACAGGCGCGCTGGCGGCCTATGAAGGCATGCTGGTGCGGCTGCCCCAGACCCTCACCGTCAGCGATACCTTCGAACTCGGCCGGTATGGCAGCGTGGTGCTCAGCCATGGCCGCCTGCCCTTGCCCACCAACGCGGCATTGCCGGGGGAAGCCGCCACCGCCCAGGCCGCCGCCAATGCCTTGAATCGCCTGACGCTGGACGACGGCTCCAACCATCAGAACCCGCCGCTCGTCATCCACCCCGCACCGGGCCTGAGCGCCTCGAATACGCTGCGCGCCGGCGCCACCGTCGCCAACGTGCAGGGCGTGCTGGAAAGGCGCTTTGGCGGCTGGCGCCTCCAGCCCGTTCCCGGCGCGCCGCCACCGGTGTTTCACGCCACCAACCCGCGCACGGGCGCGCCGGTACGCGCTGCCCGCACCGATCTGCGCGTGGCTTCGTTCAACGCCGAGAACTACTTCAACGGCGACGGCCGGGGCGCCGGCTTCGATGACCCCGACCACCGCGGCGCCAGGACTCCTGCCGAGTTTGCCCGGCAGGAAGCCAAGATCCTGAGCGCGCTGCAAGGGCTTGGCGCCGACGTGATCGGCCTGATGGAGATCGAGAACAATGGCTATGGCGAGCTGAGCGCCATTCGCCGGCTGGTGGGCAAGCTCGGACCGGACTGGCGCTTTATCGATCCCGGCGTGGAAAGTCTGGGCAGCGATGCCATCAAGGTCGCCCTGGTCTACAACGCCCGCACCGTGGAACCCGTAGGCAAACCCGCCACGCTGGCCATGGGCCAGAGGACGCGCCAGCCCCTGGCCGCCACCTTCCGCCTGGCCGGCCAACCCCGCAAGATCACGGTCGCGGTGAATCATTTCAAGTCCAAGCGCTGCAACGACGCCCGCGGCGTCAATGCGGACCAGCGCGACGGCCAGAGCTGCTGGAATCCCACGCGCGTGGCGGCAGCCGCGAGGATCGCGGACTGGCTGGCCACCTCGCCCACCGGCGTGGCCGACGATGGCAAGCTGGTGATCGGCGACCTCAACAGCTATGCGCAGGAAGACCCGATCCGCCTGCTGGCCGGCCGGGGCTACGCCGACATGATTGCCCGCTTCGCCGGTGCGGGCAGCGGTGCCTACAGCTACGTCTTCGGAGGCGAGGCCGGCTATATCGACCACGCGCTTGCCGATGCCGGGGCGGCCAGCCGCATCCTCGCGGCGCGCCACTGGCATATCAATGCCGACGAGCCGATCTCGCTGGCCTATCCGCTGGCCCACAAGAGCGAGGCCCAGCAACAGTCCTTCTATGCCCCCGATCCCTATCGCTCGTCCGACCACGACCCGCTGGTGGTGGACCTGGCCATGCGCGATGAAGCCGCTGCACCGAGCGCAGCCACAGGGGCGAGTGGCAGCGCGGAAAGCGCCGAAGCGGAGACCCGCGGCGCGGGCAACGACATGGAAAGCGGCGGCGGGGGTGCCGTGGATCCCTGGCTGCTGGTGGCACTGGCGCTGGCCGGTGCCATGGCAATGGCCGCGCGGCATCGCTTTGACAGCCGCCCCCCGCTGCGCTGAGCTGTCCCGAAGCGCGCCGCGCCGGGCCGCGCGGCGCGCGCACGTGTCCGGCGGACGGATTAGCTTCGCCGGGTTCGACGCTCAGGCGCCAGCCGGATTGTGCCTGATGCTGTTTGCCAGATAGACCACGATCAGCGTATTGGCGATGGCCAGCCCGATATGAATCGCGCTGGGGTGGAGCACCGCCGCGTACACTTCAAGCGGGATATAGATCCCACCCGACCATACCCCGAGCCACTTCGCCCATAGGCGCTGGCGCCACAGGCCGTAGGCCTCGGCGAAGCGCATGGCCGCGTACATCGCGGCGGAGCCGCCGATGGCCCACAGCCGGGCGTCGCTCGGATGGGACATCAAGGACAGGAAGATGGTCGGATAACGGCTCCCCGGATTCAGGTGCAAGCGGTCGACGATCGCCTCGGCCAGCGCCTGTGCATCCCGGTGCAGCAGCGCGACCAGTCCCAATCCGGCGAGGATCACCACCGCGCCCTTGGCGGCCTCGAACATCGCGATTCCCTTCAGGCCGGCGCCTGAGCCTTGCTTTGCCATGTTGCCCACCCTCGTCAGCGGTAAGTTGGGCATCGTAACCCGGCGCGACGGGCAGCGGCAAACCGGGGCCTTTCTGCCACCGTGGCCCGGCCTGGCGGACAACACGCCGGGGCGCACTGGTAACATTGCCCGTGCCGGCACCATCCGATGCCGGCCCGAGGCCGTCCCATGAATCCCGAACACCTGCCACTCCTGCTTACCCGAACCATGCCGTACGGCAAGTACAAGGGGCGCGTCATCGCGGACCTGCCCGGCACTTACCTGAACTGGTTCGCGCGCGAAGGCTTCCCGCCCGGCGAAATCGGCAAGTTGCTGGCGCTGATGCACGAACTCGACCACAACGGGCTGAGCGGCCTGCTGGATCCGCTGCGCGGGCGTTAGCGGGTGTCAGCGGGTGTCAGCGGGTCTCAACTGGCACGTGGCGCAGCCGGTATCGTGCCCCGGATGGCGCCCGGCGTGCGAATGCCGCTTCATGGCGAAGGATCGCTGGAGCACCACACCACCTTCCAGCCGGCATTCGCGCCGGGTTTTGGTAGTACGATTACGCGCTTGCACGCGTCGGCGTGTTGTTGGGGAGAGAGTTTTGCCATCAGTGGATCGCCGTAGCGCCGGCTCATCGCGCGCCCGGACCAGGACCGAGGAACCATCGCAGAACGAGCGGGCCTATGCCGGCCTGCGCGAGCGGCTTACCACGCTGGTCTACCGTCCGGGCGAGCATCTCAATATCTCCAGCCTGGTGGACGATCTCGACATTGGCCGCACGCCGATCAACCAGGCGCTGCACCGGCTCGCCAACGAAGGGTTGGTCCAGATCCTGCCGCGCAAGGGCGTGGTGGTCTCCCCGCTTTCCATCGACGACGCCCTGCACCTGATCGACGTACGGCTGGCCAACGAGACGCTGTGCGCCAGGCTGGCTGCCGAACGCGTCACTCCCACCGGCGTGCATGAGCTCGAAGGGATCCTGCGCGAGGTGGACGACGCCATCGCGCGGCGCGACCTGGCTCAGGTGACCAACCTGGACCGGCTGTTCCATGAGCAGATCGCAGAGATTTCAGGCAATCCGATCCTGATCGAGATACTCAAGGTACTGCACGCGCGCTCGCAGCGCTTCTGGGCCATCTCGTTGTCGTCCGAAGGGCACCTGAGCGAGGTAGGCGCCGAGCACCGCGCCATCCTGCAGGCGCTGCGCAACGGCGACGCCGCCGCAGCGGCCAGCGCGGTGACGGCCCATGTGCTCTCCTTTCGCCAGTCCTTGCTGCAAGGCCGCCGCGAACCCGTTTTCGCGGCGGGCGAGACCTAGCTTTCGAGCGGTTTGTTCGCGGTTTCCCGGGCAGCCAGCAAAGCCACCAGCGTCAACGCCACGGCCGCACTCACATACAGCGAGATCGCCAGCGTCGAGCCGTATGACTTGTACAGGCTGGCGATGATCAACGGCGCGAAACCGCCCCCCACGATGCCTGCCAGCGTATAGGCCAGCGACGAACCGGCATAGCGCACCCGCGTGGGGAACTGCTCGGTCACGAAGGCCGCCTGCGGGCCGTACATCATGGCGTGGATGATCAGCCCGACCACCACCGCCGCGCCGATCCGCAGCGGCTGCGCGCTGTCCATCAGGCGGAAGAAGACAAAGGCCCACACCACCGCCAGCAGCGCCCCGGCGATATACACAGGCCGGCGGCCCAGCTTGTCCGACAGGCTGCCGAACAAGGGCACCGCAATGGCATTGCACGCCGCGCCGATCATGGTCGCGGTCAGCGCCAGCGGCCGGGACAGGTGCAGCACGCTAGTCACGTAGGTCAGCGTGAATACCACCACTAACGCATAGAGCACATCGGAGCCGATGCGCACACCGCCGGCCATCAGCAGGCGCCGCCAGTGATCGACGAACACTTCCTTGACCGGCGTCCTGGCCGTGCTCTTGCGCGCTTCCATCTCCCTGAACAGCGGCGTTTCCTCAACGCCCTTGCGCAACCACAGGCCAAAGACAACCAGCAGCACGCTCGACAGGAACGGAATGCGCCAGCCCCACGCCTGGAAATCCTCCGGGCTCAGCCACAGCGAAACCACGGCGATAAAGCCGGTGCCCAGCAGCGTGCCGCACGACGGCCCCACCTGGGTGAAAGAGGCGTTGCGTCCACGCTGGTGCTGCTCGCCGTGCTCCATCGACAGCAAGACCGCCCCCGCCCATTCGCCGCCGATGGCCGCGCCTTGCAGGAAACGCAGCGCCACCAGCAGGATCGGGCTCCAGATGCCCCACGATATGTAGGTGGGCAGCAAGCCCATCAGGCCCGTGGCCAAGCCCATCAGGACCAGCGTGGCGACCAGGACGAAGCGCCGGCCGAGCTTGTCGCCAAGGTGCCCGAACAGCACGCCGCCGAGCGGGCGCGAGACATAGCCCACCGCATAGGTGGAGAACGCCAGGATCGTGCCGGTGAGCGGATCGAACGAGGGAAAGAAGACCGCGTTGAACACCAGCGCGGCCATCAGGTTATAGACAGTGAAGTCGTACCACTCCAGCGTGGTACCGATCGTGCTGGCCGCGGCCAGGCGGCCCATCCCGGGCTTGGCTCCGCCGGCGACGGCACCATCGAGAGAGCCCGGCGCCGCGGGAATCGTGTTGGCGTTTTGCATCACACCACCTCCCGCGCGTACAGCTTCCACTTGAGGACATAACGCGCAGCTTGCCGCGTCGAGGCACCGAGGCGCTTCGCGGCCTCTTCCAGCGCCAGGACGCTCGCGGCTTCGGCGCTGCTCTCGATCACCAGGATGGGCAACAACTGCCGGTCCACCAGGCTTTCCTTGGGCAAGGGCTGGCTCAACTCCTCGTCCGGCATCAGCAGGTACGACTGGACGAAGCCGGCCCGCGCGGAGAGCTGCCCGCCCACCTCGCCAGCGAAATCGACCAGCGCCAGCGGATCCTCCGGCCGCGCCAGCGGCAATACGGCTAGCCAGCTGCCGCTGCCTTGCCCGACCGTCGCGGTGACTTCGCTCACGCGGCGCATCGGCTGGCGCATGCGTTCCAGGTTGCCGACCGACCACGGCGTCTGCCTGCGGAAAGCTGCCTTGTAGGCCGCGGAGGTGAAGGCGGCAAGCGACTCGGTGCGATACAGGCCAAGATACTTCGGGCCGCCCTGCACGGCTTCATAGCGCGCGGCGGAGATAAAGCCCGCGATGCGGGCGCGCTCTTCCACGTGCTCGCGGTCATACCATTGATTGAAATCGGCCTCATCGGCCGCGTCCACATTCGACGCCACGAACAGCATGCCCTGCGGGGACAACCCCGCCGGCTGTCCCGCCGGTTGTCCCGCCGGTAGTTCCGCCGGTTGTTCCGTTGTCAAACTCTCGGTCGCAAACATCTCGCTCATCAAACTCTCCGGTTGCCACGCTGATTCCAAAGCGTTGAGTTGATGATCGGCGCGATCGCCGCGCGCGACAAACGGGTTTTTCTTCGTGTTTCCGATCAGTTTTTCTGTTCGACCCTACCGAGTTCGCGCACCAGCCTAGCGCACTGCGATGCGCTATTCGGGCGCAAACGGTGCAGGCAGCGAACGCACGAAGCGATCCGATTCACGACAGGCAAGATCCGCCACCAGCCGGATCGCCTCCGAGGCGGCATGATCGAGATGGCTCACCACCAGCCGCTGATGCGGCAGCGGCGCATCGCACGCAATCACGCGCAGCTCGCCACGCTCCACCTCTTCGCGCACTGGCGCCAGCGGCATCAGCGCATTGCCGAAACCGGCCTTCACCAGCCGCACGATGGCCGCGATCGAACTGACGCAGTGCACCTTGCCGACGGGCAGCCCAGCCTTGCGGTACAACTCCTTGAGCGCAAGGTGCGGCTGCGATCCGGGGCTCATGGTGATGGTCGGGTGCTGCAGCAGCGAGGCCAGTTTCCCCTCGCCCGGCTGCGCGGGCCCGGCCGGCCCGATCCAGCCTATCGTCATCGGCAGGCACGGCGTGCTGGTGATGCCCTCTCCAACCGCGGGATCGGTCTGCAAGGCGATATCGATACCGCCGGCGCGCAAGGTCTTGTGCAAGCCCTCGGTGGTCTCGGAAGTGATCTGCACTTCGATGCCGGGATAGGACGATTGCAGGTGCCGCAGGAAATCGACCAGCCAGGTATGCACCACGCTCTCGATGGCGCCGATGCGCACCAGCCCCAGCAACTCGTGGCCAGAGCGCCCCAGCACCATGATCTCCCGCTGCAGCTCCAGCAGCCGCTCGCCGTAGCCGAGCAGCCGCAGGCCCACCGGCGTGAGCCGCAGGTCGCGCGCCTCGCGCTCGAACACGCGCGCGCCGATTTCCTGCTCCAGCGAGGCGATGCGATTGGACATCGCGGCCTGGGTGATGTGCAGCTTCTCGGCCGCCGCGCGAAAGCTGCCGAGGCGGGCTACCCACATGAAGGCTTCGACAAAGCGCGTGTTCATGGCGTGGCGCTCCGTCCCGCCAGCGCCCCACGGCGGTGCGCACCTCCCGTCAAACCTGCTCCCGACCAGGCCGGTCCAGTCCCAGTAATTGCATTTTCGTCGCCTTGTGAAATTTCACAGTATTAACAGGGCGATTTTAAGCAATATCCAGGCCAGTGCTGTAGTGGCATTCCCTAGCTTGCCTTCCGCGCTCGGCGCCGCCACGCGCTGCACGGCGCAATCCCTCCGAGATATCCCTGGCCAATACCTCAGGATGCCGTGTCTGCCGGCAGGCCCAGCCGCGCGACAAGGTCCGTCAGGGCCGCCGCGCAGGACGCCTCTACCTTTAGCGTCAGCAACGGATCGGCACGGGTCTGCCCGAGGTTGATCGCGGCGACCGGGGTGCCTTGCCTGGCGGCGGCCACGCAGAAGCGGTAGCCCGAGAACACCGTCAGCGACGAGCCGATCACCACCAACGCATCGGCCTGCTCCAGCGCCCGCATGCTGGCGTCGACGCGCTCCCTCGGCACGGATTCCCCGAAGAACACCACATCGGGTTTCAACACGCCGCCGCAGTGGCCGCAGGCGGGAATGCATACTGCCTCGAAGCTGGCCAGCTCAAGATGCGCGTCGCCATCGGAGGCCGGCAAGGCGCGCAGTTCCGCCAGGTCCGGGTTCTCGGTCTCCAGCTGCGATTGCAGCGACGCCCGCGGCCGGCGCGCGCCGCAGTCCAGGCAGATCACGCTGCCGACATGGCCGTGCAGCTCAATCACGCCGGTACTGCCGGCGCGCTGGTGCAGGCCGTCCACATTCTGCGTCACCAACTGCTGCAAGTATCCGGCGGTTTGCAATTGCGCCAGCGCAAAGTGCGCGGCGTTCGGCTGCGCATTGGCCAGCACCGGCCAGCCCAGCATGCTGCGCGCCCAATAGCGCTGGCGCACCGCGTGCGAGCGGAAAAAATCCTGTGCCTGCACGGGCGGCGTGCGTTGCCAGTTGCCCTGCGCGTCGCGGTAGCCGGGAATGCCGGAATCGGTACTGATGCCGGCGCCGGTCAGCACGAGCAGGCGGGGATGGCTCCGCACGAACGCGTGGAGATCGGCCAGGACAGGCTGGTCGGTGACGGGCACGGGGGACTCCTTGTGCTTTGCGTGTGGTGTATCCGCCTGGAGATCCGGGACAGGCAGCTCAGAAACTGGGGCCGCCGGCGCTGGCGTCCGCTGTCTGGCCGGCCAGCGCCTGCCACGCCTTGAGTTCGGCGCGATAGCGCTCCATCGCCTCGGCGTGCAGATCGAAAATGCAGGGCTCGCAGCCATTGCCGCAGCAATCGTTGATATCCGGCATGACCGGAGCAACGGGCTTGGGCGGCAATGCCGCCGCTGCGGGCTGCGGCGCATCCGCCGCTCCTGGGTTGCGTCCTGCCTTGGACGCGGGGTTTTCTACCGACACCATCTGCTCCGATTGAAGTACCCGAACAGTATACGTGCCCTGCCATGGCTTGCGCTGGCAAGCTCCGCCGCGCAACCGGATGCCGCGCCATGCAAGCGGCAAGCCGATCAGTCGTCCGCATCCAGCTTGTGCGCTTCCAGCACGGCGCGCAGGCGGGTAACGGCCTCGGTGGATTCAGCCTCGATGCGCCCGCGCAGCAGCAGGCGATTGGTCAGCGTAAAAAGCAGGTTCGGCGCGGCGTAGGTGAATTCACGCCGGAATCGCGTGCCTTGCGGCGCCGGGGCAAGCGTGTAGCGCACCGCACCCGCCTCGCGACCGTCGATGCTGCCCCGGATCATCCAGACCGAGGGGCGGGTGCGCTCCACCACCGTCCACACCACCTGGCCGCGCCGCCCGGCCACCAGGAAGGTCTCGGTAACCTGCTCGCCCGGCAGCAGCGGATGATCGGCCGCGCCGGCCACCGCCAGCGAGGAGGGATGCCAGCTGGGCCAGTTGGCCGGTGTGCAGACGTAGTCGAAGACCACCGTGTCGGGTTGCGCGATCGTTAGCTCGTTGACGATATGCGTAACGTCGCGCCACGGCCTGGGCAAAGGGAGCAACAGGATGGCCGCCGCCCCCAGCAGGACAAGCAGTGCACCAACGAGGATTCGCCGCTGACTCATGGTGAAGGTGGAGAAAGGACGGTGCGCGGAAAATGCGGTGCCGCCAGCAGTCTATCCAGCGCAGATGGCCGGCATGCTTCCAGTCTAGTCAGCTTTGCTGGCCGCGTGGGGCCGGGCAGAAGCAGCGCGCGGCAACCGCACGGAAGCGGCTGCCGCGGCTTGCGCGCAGGACGTCAGTGGCTGGCGGCCAGCGGGCCGGGTCCCGCCTGTGCCACATCGGGCGCGGCGTCAGGCAACGGCCCCCAGCCGCCACCCAGCCTGCGCACCAGCGCCACCGTCGACGAAGCGCGCAGCCCGGCCACCTGGTTGGCCTCGCGCTGCGATTGCAGCACCGTGCGGTCGGCGTCGATCACCGTCAGGTAATCCACCGCGCCTGCCTCATAGCGGCTGCGCGAGATCTTCGCCGCGCGGCGCGCGCCACCCAGCGCGCTGTCCAGCGCGCCGGCCTGCTGGCTCAGCCAGCGCACGTCGGCCAGGCTGTCTTCCACCTCGCGCAGCGCCGTCAACACGCTCTGGCGATAGGCCGCCACGGCTTCCTCGTGCTGCGCGCGCGCTGCCGCCAGGTTGGCCTTGTTGCGGCCGCCGTCGATGATCGGCTGCGCGATCGTGCTGCCGATCAGCGGACCCAGCGACCACGCCCGCGACGACCACTTGAACAGGTTCGACAAGTCGTTCGATTCGAAGCCGAACAAGCCGGTCAGCGTGATGCGCGGGTAGAACGCCGACTTGGCCACGCCGATGCGCGCGTTGGCCGCTGCCATCAGGCGCTCGGCCTGGGCGATGTCGGGACGGCGTTCGAGCAGATCCGAAGGCAGTCCCGCCGGCACCGCGATCAACGTGGCGTCGAGCGGGCGCGCGGCCTGCGTGAAGGCGGCCGGCGGCGCGCCGGTGAGCACCGCCAGCGCGTGCTCCTGGTTGGCGCGGCGGCGCTCGATGCCGGCCAGGTCGGCGCGCGCCGTGCCCAGCTCGGCTTCGCCGCGCGCGGGATCGAGATCCGTGGTCTCGCCCTCGTCGTACCGGCGCTTGAGCAGCTTGAGCGCGTCTTCGCGCAGCTTGATGGTGGCGTTGAGCAGGTCGCGCTCACTGTCCAGCGTGCGCAGCGCGAAATAGGCTTGCGCCACGTCGGCTTGCAGCGCGAGCAGCACCGAGCGGTACAGGTCCTCGGCCGCTTCGCCCTCCGCCCTTGCCGCCTTGACGTTGTCGGCCACACGGCCGAACAGATCCACCTCGTAGCCGGCAATGGCGCGCGCCCTGAGCACCGTCTGCGGCGATACCCGGGTGCCGTCGGGCAGCCCTTGCGACGCTGCCGAGAATTGCGAGCGGGTCGGGTCCACGCCCAGGCTGAGCTGCGGGTACTGGTCGGCCTCGGCCACGCCGGTGAAGGCGCGGGCCTGCTTGACGCGCGCGGCGGCAATGGCGAGATCCTGGTTGGACGCAGTGGCCTCGGCGATCAGGCGGTCGAGCTCGGCGTCGCCGAAGATCTTCCACCATTCGCCACGCTGCGCGCCTTCGGACGGGGTGGCCACCTTCCACTGGAACCGGGCGCCCTCGGCCTGCGCGGCCTCGGCTTCCTTGTAGGCCGGCGTGGCGGCGGCGCTTTCCGGCACCTTGTAGGTTGGCGCCAGCGAGCAGCCCGCCAGGATCAGGGCCACGGCCAGGGTGGCCAGGCGCGGCAACGCCGCGGGGAGTAGCGAAGTCATTGCAGTATTCATGTCGATCATCCTTGCTCGCGTTCTCGTGACCGCTCGCGAATCAGCCGGTTTGCTCCTCTCTTCCGCGCAGTGGGAGAGCGGGGAGCAAACCATCGAAATTCCAGTGTTCGTCGCGCTTATTCAGCGGAGGCGATAGCCTTGTGGCTCGCCGACGGCGCATCCGACACCTTGCGGCGCTCGCCGCGTGTCGCCAGCTTGCGCAGCGCCACGTAGAACACCGGCGTCAGGAACAGCCCGAAGAACGTCACCCCCAGCATGCCGCCGAACACCGCCACGCCCATCGCGTGACGCATCTCCGCACCGGCGCCGGTGGACACCACCAGCGGCACCACGCCCATGATGAAAGCGAACGACGTCATCAGGATCGGGCGCAGGCGCAGCCGGCTGGCTTCGATCGCGGCAGCCACGATGGAGCGGCCTTCATGCTCCAGCTCCCGCGCGAACTCCACGATCAGGATCGCGTTCTTCGCCGACAGCCCCACCAGCACAATGAAACCGATCTGCGTGAAGATGTTGTTGTCGCCCTTGGTCAGCCATACGCCGGTCATGGCGGCCAGCAGGCTCATGGGCACGATCAGGATCACGGCCAGCGGCAATGTCAGGCTCTCGTACTGCGCGGCCAGCACCAGGAACACCAGCAGCACGCACAGCGGGAAGATCCATACACCCGCGTTGCCGGCCAGGATGTCCTGGTAGGTCAGGTCGGTCCACTCGAACCTGATGCCCTTGGGTAGCGTCTCGGCGGCGATGCGTTCGGCCGCGGCCTGCGCCTGGCCCGAGGAGAAGCCTGGCGCCGGGCCGCCGTTGATGTCGGCGGCGGTGAAGCCGTTGTAGCGCACCACGCTGTCGGGGCCGAAGCCCTGCTTGACGGTAAGCAGCGAGGACAGCGGCACCATGTCGCCAGCCGTGTTGCGCGTCTTCAGTTGCAGGATGTCTTCCGCATGCGCGCGGAACTGCGCATCCGCCTGCACCTTGACCTGGTAGGTCCGCCCGAACTTGTTGAAGTCGTTGACGTAGGCCGAGCCGAGGTAGGTCTGCAGCGTGTCGAACACGTCCGTCACCGGCACGCCCAGTTGCTTGGCCTTGACGCGGTCCAGGTTCACGTCGAGCTGCGGCACGTTGACCTGGTAGTTGGTGAAGACGCCAGCCAGCTCGGGCGTCTTGCGCGCCTTGTTGGTAAAGGCATTGGTCGCGTCGAACAGCGCGTCGTAGCCCAGCGCGGCGCGGTCCTCGATCATCAGCTTGAAGCCGCCGATGGTGCCCAGGCCTTGAACCGGCGGCGGCGGGAACACGGCGATGAATGCGTCCTGGATCGAAGCGTACCTGGCGTTGAGCTGCTGAGCGATGGCGTTGCCCGACAGTTCCCTGGTCTTGCGATCCTCGAACGGCTTGAGCGTGACAAACACAATGCCGGCGCTCGGGCTGTTGGTAAAGCCGTTGATCGACAGTCCCGGGAAGGCGACCGCCGATTCCACGCCCGGATGCTTGAGCGCGATGTCGGACATCTGGCGGATCACGTCTTCGGTGCGGTCCAGCGTGGCGCCGTCAGGCAGCTTGGCGAAGCTCACCAGGTATTGCTTGTCCTGCGCGGGCACGAAGCCCTTGGGCACCAGCTGGAATACGCCCCAGGTCAGCGCCAGCATCACGGCATACACGCCGAACACCGCGGTCTTGCGCGAGATCACGCCTTTCACGCCGCGGCCGTAGCGGTCGGCGCTGGCACCGAAGAAGCGGTTGAAGCGGGCAAAGAAGCCCCCCAGTACGCGATCCATGCCGCGTGACAGCCAGTCCTTCGGCGCATCGTGGCCACGCAGCAGCAGCGCGGACAGCGCGGGCGACAGCGTCAGCGAGTTGAAGGCCGAGATGATGGTCGAGATGGCGATGGTCAGCGCGAACTGCTTGTAGAACTGGCCGGTCAGGCCCGTCATGAAAGCCAGCGGCACGAACACGGCGATCAGCGTCAGCGCGATGGCGATAATCGGGCCACTCACCTCACGCATGGCCTTGTAGGTCGCCTCCTTCGGCGACAGCCCCTCGGCGATATTCCGCTCGACGTTCTCCACCACCACGATCGCATCGTCCACCACGATGCCGATCGCCAGCACCAGCCCGAAGAGCGACAATGCGTTGATCGAAAAGCCGAAGACGTGCATCAGCCCGAACGTCCCCACGATGGACACCGGCACCGCCAGCAGCGGAATCACCGAAGCGCGCCACGTCTGCAGGAACAGGATCACCACCAGCACCACCAGGGCGATGGCCTCGAACAGCGTATGGGTAACGGCCTCGATACTATGGCGCACGAACTGCGTCGGGTCGTAGACGATGCTGTAGTCCACGCCATCCGGGAAATTCTGCTTGAGCTCCTCCATGGTCTTGCGCACGTCGTCCGAGATCTGGATGGCGTTCGAACCCGGCGCCTGGAAGATAGGAATGGCCACCGCGGACTTGTTGTCCAGCAGCGAGCGCAGCGCGTATTCGGATGCGCCCAGCTCGATGCGGCCAACGTCCTTCAGGTAGGTCACGCCGCCATCCGGCGAGGTCGCCACGATGATATCGCCGAAGGATTCGACCGTCTCCAGGCGGCCCTGCGCATTCACGGAGAGCTGCAGGTCGGCGCCGGGCAGCGACGGCGAGGCGCCGATCACACCGGCGGCCACCTGCACGTTCTGCTCGCGGATGGCCTTGACCACGTCGGCGGCCACCAGCTTGCGCTCGGCCATCTTCTCCGGGTTCAGCCACACGCGCATGGAGTAGTCGCCCGAGCCGAACAGCTGCACCTGGCCCACGCCCTGGATCCGCGCCAGGCGGTCCTTGACGTTGATCACCGCGTAGTTGCGCAGGTAGGTCATGTCGTAGCGGTCGTTCGGCGAGACCAGGTGGACCACCATGGTCAGGTCGGGCGAACTCTTGACGGTCGTGATGCCGAGGCGGCGCACGTCCTCCGGCAAGCGCGGTTCGGCCTGCGCCACCCGGTTCTGCACGAGCTGCTGTGCCTTGTCCGGGTCGGTGCCGAGCTTGAACGTGACGGTCAGCGTCAGCAGGCCATCGCTATTGGCTTGCGACGACATGTAGAGCATGTCTTCGACACCGTTGATCTGCTCTTCCAGCGGCGAGGCCACCGTGGCGGCGATCACCTTGGGGTTGGCGCCGGGATACTGCGCGCGCACCACCACCGACGGCGGCACCACCTCGGGATACTCCGAGATCGGCAGCTTGAACATCGAGATGGCGCCGACCAGGAAGATCAGCACCGATAGCACGCCGGCAAAGATTGGCCGGTCGATAAAGAATTTCGAGAGATTCATCTCAGTCTCGGCAGTCTTGGCGAAAAGGCTCCCCCTGGCGGCCCGGGATGCAGGCGCCATGTGAAGAGCAGGGAAGCAAAAAATGGCTCGGCGTCAGGGGGAGAGGCTTTCTTAGTGCCGGCGCGTTGTGGATGCACCCGCCTTCTCCCCCGGCCCTTCTCCCGCGAGCGGGAGAAGGGCGCAAACCGGTGGCGGTGTTCAGCTCACTGGTTTGCCCTGGGCGTCCTTCTCGGCGACCGCCTGCTTGCGGTCGGCCGATTCGGCGCGCGGCTCCAGTTCACGCTTGAACGCCATGTCCACCGGCTTGGGCGCGACCGTGTCGCCGGGGCGCACGCGCTGCAGCCCGTTGACGACGATCTTCTCATCGGTCTTCAGACCCTGGCGGATGACACGCAGCCCTTCGTACGACGGTCCCAGCGTGACTTCGCGGTAGACCAGCTTGTTGCCGCTGCCGACCACCAGCACGAACTTCTTGCCCTGGTCGGTGCCGATGGCACGGTCGTTGATCAGCACTACTGGATGCGGCGAGCCCCCGCCGAGCCTGACGCGCGCGTACAGCCCCGGCAGCAGGCGGCCGTCCGGGTTGTCGAACACGGCGCGCACGCGGATGGTGCCGCTCTTGGTGTCGAGCCGGTTGTCCACCGACTGGATGCGGCCCTCGCGCGGGTAGTCCTCTTCGTTAGCCAGGCCCAGGAACACCGGAAGCTTTGACTGGCCGCCTTCGGCACCAGGCGCATTGTCCGCCGTATAGCGCAGATAGGTCTGCTCATCGAGCTCGAAGCTGGCGTAGACCGGCGACACCGATACCACCGTGGTCAGCACCGGCGTGCCTGCACCGGCCGCCACCAGGTTGCCGACGGTGATCTCGGCACGGGATACGCGCCCGCTGACCGGCGCGGTGATCCGCGTATAGGCCAGGTTCAGGCGCGCCGCTTCCAGCGAGGCCTGCGCGGCGCGCACATTGGCTGCCTCTTCGCGGGCGCCGTTGTCGCGCTCGTCGAACTCACGGCGCGATAGCGCGTTGTCCTGCACCAGCCGCTGCGCGCGGGCCTGCTCGATCCGCGCATGGTTTGCGCGCACTTGCGCGGCAGCCAGCGCGGCCTCGGCACGCGCCACCTCCGCGGCGTACGGGCGCGGGTCGATGGTGAACAACGGATCGCCCTTCTTCACCAGCGCGCCTTCGCGGAAGTGCACGGCGTCGATGGTGCCGCCAACACGGGCGCGAATCTCCACCCGGTCCACCGCTTCCAGGCGGCCGGAGAACTCATCCCATTCGGTGATGGTCTTGCCCAGCGCGTCTGCCACGTCCACGGTGGTGGGCGCTGCCGGTGCGGGCACGGCCTGGGCCTCGCCGGCGTGCCAGGGCTTGATGATCGAGGTGGCCAGGCCCGCGCCGAGCACTGCGACGATGGCCAGGGCAATCATGGTGCGTCGAGTTTGCTGATTCATTGTCTTGACTCCGATTTCCGTCTACTGGCTTTCTTCAACTTGAAAGCCCCAAAAAAAAGGACGAACGCCTCCGCCGCAGCGCGCAAATCGATCGCGCCCGCAATGCCTGCTTATCGCAGGCCGGCTTGGCTTTGGTAGTGCCGGATCAGCCGGGCGGGCTGGTTCCTGTCTGGCGTTCGGTCCGGGGTGAGGCGTCGTCGTCGCCGGCAAGATAGCCTTGCAGGTAGCGCGCGCCTTCGTTTATCCACAACTGGCATTGGTCGTGGGACGCTTCCACGCCGTCGCCACAGGCGCCGGCCATGATGCGGGCTTCTGACGGCACGCCGGCCATCTGCAGGCGGCCGGCAAAGGCGACGCCTTCGGCGCGCAACGCATCTTCCTCGGCCACCTGGATCAGCGTGGGCGGCAGGCCGGCCAGCCGCGAAGCCAGCGCCGGGGCCGCGTAAGGATGCACGCTGGCGGCCGGGCTGGGCAGGTAATCGCGGTAATAACCGGCCAGCCGCTGCAGCATTTCCAGCGGCACGCCGCGCCCACCCTGCCCCACCGAGCAAGATGCGTGCTGCAGGCAGGGATCGGTGACCGGGCGGATCAGCCATTGCGCGCGCGGCTCGGGCAGGCCGCGGTCGCGCATCATCTGCGACAGCGCGATCGCCAGGTTGCCGCCCGCCTCCTCACCCACCACGGCAAAGCGCAGCTTGTCCACCTTGAGGCGGCGCGCATGGCGCAACACCCACGCGGCGGTATGGAACACGTCCTCCGGTGCCGCGGGGAATGGAAAATCGGGGGCCAGCGAGTAAGCGGGCGTCACCACCACCGCCGGCAACGTGCCAGCCAGCGAGCGCGCCAGGCACTCGGATCGCTCCAGCCTCGCGTCGACGAAGCCGCCGGCATGCAGGTAGATCAGCCAGGGCAGCAGCGGCGCCGCCTTGCCCTCCGGATAGCCGGGCGGGTAGCTCACCCGCACCGTGATCGTGCGATCGGCGCTTTCCACCGTATGCTCGGTCGTGTGCCCGTCGGCCAGTTCGGCTGCGGAGGCTGCTGCTGCGACTTTCGATCGGGATGGCGCCATGGCGGTCACTTGGGGGCGGGCTAACGGGAACCTGACGGGAACGCTAACGTTAACTGCGCTTTCATTGCATACTGCGATGGATCGAATTATGGTGGTTGATAAAGGTGGGATAAAGCGAGGCTTTACCAACGCACTGTTTCTGCGGTGGAATAATCGGGGTAGTGTGGACCTGGTGTGGACCTGAAAGCCCTTCGCCGTGCAAGGTCATCCATTTTGTGATCCACTCCCGCACTTCCGCAGCCGCGCCACACGCGCAATCCCTCGCGCGGCTGGCTGTAGCGCACCTCACCCGGTGCCTGCCCTGCCGGCCAGGCCTGCCTGCTTCCTTACCTCGGGGAGTGAACATGGATCGTCTCGTATCAATGCAGGCATTCACCCGCGTGGTGGATGTAGGCAGCTTTGCGCGGGCCGCCGAGTCGATGGACCTGCCCAAGGCCACGCTGACCCGCCTGATCCAGAACCTGGAAACGCACCTTGGCGTCAAGCTGCTGCACCGGACCACGCGGCGCATCAGCGTCACCACCGACGGCGCCGCCTATTACGAGCGCTGCGTGCGGATCCTGGCGGATGTGGAAGAAGCCGAGCAATCGCTGACCCACCAGAACAACACGCCGCGCGGCACGCTGCGCGTGGACACCACCGCCGGGCTGGCGCAACTGGCGCTGATCCCCAAGCTGCACGAGTTCTTCGCCGCGTATCCCGAACTGAAGATGGAACTGACCATCAGCGGCAAGCCCATCGACCTGCTCAAGGAAGGCGTGGACGTGGTGCTGCGCGTGGGCGATCCGGTGGACGACACCATGGTGGCGCGCCGCATCGGGCAACTGCGGCTGGCTTTCTATGCGTCGCCGCTCTACCTGAAGCGCAGCGGTACGCCCACCCAGCCCAGCGACCTGATGCAGCACACGGCCGTCAACTACCTGTCCCACCGCACCGGGCGGGAAATACCATGGCCGCTGGGGCAAGGCGAGCAACGCACCGAGATGCTGCTGCCCTCGGTCATTTCCACCAACGACGCGGACGTCCACCTGTCCTGTACGCTGGAAGGCCACGGCATCGGGCGCATCTCGCGCGTGATGGCCCTGCCGTATGTGGAAAGCGGCCGGCTGGTGGAGGTGCTGCCCGACTGGCCCACCGACGCGCTGGCGATCGCCGCCATGTATCCGCAGAACCGCCACCTGTCGGCCAAGGTGCGCGTCTTCGTCAACTGGGCCGCCGACCTGTTCGCGCGCCATCCGCATTTCGGGGAAACGCAGCCGCCAGGGCAAGCCCCGCAGGCCCGCCCCCAGTCGTCCAAGCTGGCGGCCTGAACGCGCCATCGTCTTGCGCCGCATGGTGAGCCAGGCGGCGCAAGACGCATTGGAAGCATCCGTCACGGCAAGCGCGCCGCTGCGTGTACCGGGTCAGGGCCGCGGCTGCAGGACGCGGCGATCGTTGCATCAGGCGTGCGGCCGTGTGCCAATAGACAGGTACGACAGGTACGACAGGTACGACAGGTACGACAGGTACGACAGGTACGACAGGTACGACAGGTACGACAGGTACGACAGGTACGACAGGTACGATTTTTCCCCTCTATCCGCGTGACGCGTATGCAAACATATGCAAACAAGAATCCGCACACGCCATATGACATTTTATTGACAGTCACAATCGGATCCCGAAAAAACGTCCTGTCGGATACGTATGTGCGGGTGCTAGCATAAGGAAGTGACCTCCCCGGCAAAAACCTGCCGCCGACGCGTTACCCGCTTCTGATCTGCCGACCTGGAGGTTGCAAAATGCCTGGAATCCTGATTCGGCGGAACACGTGGCGGAAAACGATCCTCGCATGCACGCTCGCGGGCTTTGCACTCGCTGCGCACGCGGGCGATATCACTGGCGCCGGCTCCACCTTCGTCTACCCCTTGCTGGTGAAATGGGCGGCCACGTATCACAACAAGACCGGCCAGGAGGTGAACTACCAGCCCACCGGCTCGGGCAACGGCATCCGGCAGATCAAGGCAGCCAATGTCACGTTTGGCGCCTCGGACATGCCGCTCAAGCCGGAAGAATTGCGCGCCGCCGGGCTGGTGCAGTTTCCCGTGGTGATCGGCGGCGTGGTGCCCATCGTCAACCTGGAGGGCGTGGCAGCGGGACAGATCCGCTTTACCGGCCCGTTGCTGGCGGATATCTACCTTGGCAAGATCTCGAACTGGGACGACCCCGCCATCGGCGCGATCAACCCCGGTATTCGCTTCCCCGACAAGAAGATCCTGGTCGTGCATCGCAGTGACAGTTCGGGAACGACATTCAACTGGGCCGACTATCTGTCCAAGGTCAGCGCCGAGTGGAAGACCAGCGTGGGCGCCGGCACCACGGTCAAATGGCCCACAGGCGTCGGGGCCACCGGCAACGACGGCGTGGCCACTTATATCAAGAATGTCAAAGGGGCAATTGGCTATGTCGAACTGACTTACGCGCTGCAACGCAAATTGCCCTACGCGGCAATGCGAAACAGCGGTGGCGCGTACATCAACCCTTCACGCGAGAGCTTTAGCGCGGCGGTGGCATCCGTGAACTGGAACCAGCAAACGGATTTCTACCAGGTCATCACCGATGCGCCCGGCGAGCAGGCGTGGCCCATCGCCGGCGCTGTGTTCGTGCTCATGCCAAAGGTCCCGAAGGATGAGGCAAGCGCAAAGAGCGCGCTCGCGTTCTTCAAGTGGGCACTCAACGATGGCCAGGCCGACGCCGCCGCGGAGCACTATGTGGCGCTGCCACTTGGCCTGGTCAAGCAGATCGAAGCGTATTGGAGCGAGAACATCAAGTAAGCGGGTTGGCGGATAAGCGGGCAAGCAAATGCGATCGAACAGGCCCGATGCGCCAGTCAATGCTCGGTGCTGCCGACGCGTGAACTCCAGTCGGTGTGATCGGACAGATAGTGCCGGTAGGCGTACTCGACCTCGGCGTCGGCGTCCTCATGCGCCTGCAGCGCATTGTCCCAGCACCTGGTGCAAGTGTGCCGCGACGAAGCGTCTGCCTGCATGCCCGCAGTGAAGGTCACGAAGCCCCGGTAACGTCCCCACGGCAATTGCTCGACGGAAGTGACGATAAAAAGATCGCCGCGCTGATAGGTCGCCATGAGTGCGCTCCTGCATGCTGAAAGGGGAAATTCATTCTAGCAGCGGAGCATGGGATCACAACCTCGGGTTTATCGTTTTCTGACGCAGTCAATATTCTGCGTCCCCCGAATCACGTGCTGCCTTTCCCGCCTGCCGTGGGCGCCGTTGCAGTCACCACCTTCGCAGGCTCAGGAGGCGCCCCCGCAATTTTCCCGGCTTCACCGACTGGCTTCGGGCTGGCGCCCGGAGGCCAGCTTGCATTGGCGGTCCAGGAAGTCGCTGGCGTGCCCGTTGCTGCCGGCCTCGCGATCGACCGGCTGGTCCACCACGACAAAACCAGCCTGCCCCTGCTCGCCAGCCACATAGGCAACAAACACACCCCGGTCCGGCACGGGTGGCGCGGCGTCGCCAAGGCGGCGCCTGATGAGCAGGAAGGGATTGACGGACATCGACGCCGCCGACGACGGCACGAAGATGGCCTTCACGGGCTTGCCCCGGAACCGGAGATCGGTCCACGTGGTCCCGATCTGCGTGCCCGCTCCGGAGACAAAGTCCCGCGCCTCCGTGCTGATGCAGTCCAGGTGGATGTGCATCTGATCCTGGCTGCGCGACACTTTTGCGTTGATCGCGAGCCCGAGCATGGAGTCCGGCAGCGCCTGGCCCCGTGCCTTGCCAACGAACGCTCTTTCGTCCCAACCGAAGGCCCACTGATTCGGCGTGCCGTCTTCCCACACGCCGCTATCGTCCACGCCGTGCACAGGGTGGTCCGGGATAACCAGAAAATGGGATCGGCCGATCAAGTCCTTGTAAAGCACCAGGCCCTTGTCCCTGTCCACCGCGGCGCAATCAGGGTGACGCGGCGCATCCGGCTTCAGGCAACGCTCCTGCACGCTCTTCCACAGAGCGTTCCTGCTGAACTGCGAGGCGAGGAAGCCCTCCTCGTCTGCCCAGGCATTCGGCGTCGTACACAGCAACAGCAACAGCAGCATGGCGAAACGCCGCGTGGCATTTCGGCTTGTCATGGACATTGGCATTCGGTATTTATCCGCATGATTCGGCATGGCTCGCATCGTGCAGGATGCTGCAGGATGAATATGGCAGCGTGATGGCACATTCGCGTACAGGGCATCACCTCGCCACCCTTCAACGCCCGATTCCGCTGTTGCCGCCTCCACGGCAACGTTTGCATTTCTATACTGGTCGATGCTCCGTCCGTTTTATTGGCGAACCCTGGGCATTGCKCAGATCGGGTTCACGGAACAAGTGGAGCATCAAGCGCCCGACCCCGCTTGCCGGCAGGCTGCCAGAATGAAAACCGAATCGAATGCCGCATTGATCGCAAGGATATCCGAAGCGCTGCAAGTCCCGGTGGAAGACGTTGAGCGAGCCTATTCCGCCGCCTGGCATGAACTGCTGGACGGCGCCAAGGTGCACGACTACCTGCCGCTGTTTGCCGCCAGACGCGTGACCGAGGTGTTCCGAAAACAAAAAGGGGAGGCGCAGTCTTCATGATCCACGCCGTTTTGCCTGGTTATAAATAAACACTGAGAACAAAGTAAATCGGGGCGCCAGGCAACACCACTGCCAGCACCGGATGTCGGCTCGTTATCCCGCCTGAGGCGCCGGGTGAGCCGGTTTCGCCGGACCGCGCCAAGCATCCCAGTACGGCGGATCGCCGATGGCCTGCTGCAGCCGCTGCACAAATGCCCGCAGCTTGGCCGAAACACGCCTGCCTTCGGCGTGCGCCACGTAGATGGACTCGGGCGCCGCCTGTACGCCAGCATCGATGACCTGCAGCGCGCCGGAACGGATCGAGGCGCCGACGATAAACGTCGGCAGTAGCGCAATGCCCAGACCTGCCAAGGCTGCGTCGTGCATCATGTCGCCGTTATTGACACGCAAGGCTACGCCGGCACGAACGACCAACGCGCCATCCCGTCCATCGAAGCGCCAGTCGGCCACGCCCCGGTTGACGTAGAAGATGCCACGGTGGCTCTGCAATTCATCGATGGTTCGCGGGGTGCCCTGCCGAGCCAGATAGGCGGGCGACGCGACCAGGAGTCGGCGGCTCGGGGCAAGCTGCCACGCCACCAGCCGCGAGTCCTCCAGCGCCCCGTGCCGGACCACGGCATCATAGCCGTCGGCGGCCGCTTCCACGCGCCGGTCATCCAGATCCAGCGTCAGCTCCAGCCTGGGGTGCATGGCAAGAAAGGGATAGAGCGCCGGTCCCAGATGCATGCGGCCGAACGTGACCGGAGCGGATATGCGCAACGGACCCGACAAACTGCCGTGGCGCTCGGCCATGTCGGCAGTGGCCTCCTCGACCTCGCGCAGGATACGCACTGCCCGCTCCAGGAACGCCGCACCGTCTTCGGTGAGGCTGAGCTTGCGGGTTGTGCGATGCAGCAAGGTCGCACCCAGATGGCGCTCGATGTCCGCCAGCCGCTCGCTGACGACGGATTTCGACAGTTGCAGGCGGCGCGCGGCCTCGCTGATCGAACCGGATTCCGCGATGGCTACGAAGCTGGCAACCCCGTCAAGTTTCAGCATTGTCCGGTTTTCCCGAAAAGCAGTTCCGTGATTCGCACTCTACCGCGAACAGCCATGGCAAACCATACTGCTTGTTGAAAGCAGAGCCACCCGGGCACGCCCGGCAATCACTATGCTGGTTGGAAAGCGCCCGACGCTGGCGCTCGCCGCCAATCCTTATGCATCGAGGCGCCCCGGCGCGGCACTGCCGCCAGGCGCCAACCAGGAGATCAAGATGGGACGCCTGTCAGGAAAAACCGCCATTGTCACAGGAGCCAGCTCCGGCATCGGCCGCGCCACGGCGCTATTGTTCGCGGCCGAGGGGGCCAAGGTCGTGGTTGGCGCGCGCCGCGCGAGCGAGCTGGACCAGTTGGTTTCGGAAATCCACGCGGCCGGGGGCGACGCAGCCGCATTGGCCGGCGACGTCCGCGCGGAAGACTATGCCAAGGCGCTGGTCGCGCTGGCCGTCGAGCGCTACGGGCGGCTGGATATCGCCTTCAATAACGCCGGCACGCTGGGCGAAGCCGGCCCCAGCACCGGGGTCTCGGAGACGGGCTGGAACGACGCCATCGCCATCAACCTGACCGGTGCCTTCCTGGGCGCCAAGCACCAGATTGCGCAAATGCTCAAGAACGGCGGCGGATCGGTTGTCTTCACGTCCACCTTCGTTGGCTACAGCTTTGCGTTTCCCGGTGTGGCGGCCTACGCGGCCAGCAAGTCCGGCCTGATCGGCCTGACGCAGGCGCTGGCGGCCGAGTTCGGCGCGCAAGGGGTCCGTGTCAACGCGATCCTGCCGGGCGCGGTCGACACCGAGATGTACCGCACCATGAACGACACCGAGGAATCGCAGACCTTTATCACCAACCTGCACGCGCTCAAGCGCGTGGCAAAGGCCGAGGAGCTGGCGCGGTCCGTGCTGTACCTGGCTTCGGATGACTCGGCCTTCGTGACGGGTACGGCTTCGCTGGTCGATGGCGGGGCGTCGATTACGCGGACTTGAGTGAAGTCAGGCGGGCACTGAGCCACGCGGTGGCTCAAGGAGCCGGCGAGCCCGAAGGCTCCCCCGCCAAGGCCCGCCCATAGGGACGCGCGAAGGCGCGACGGACAAAAAACCGCCACCAGCATCCAACCGATGCTGCCAGCCTTCAGCCGCAACCTACGCCAGCCGCTTGGCCAACTCCACACCGTGGGCAAAGCCGGCCGTCTCAGCCGCCTCCGCCGTCGGAAACAGGTCCGTCACCTTCGACGACTCCAGCAAGGTCCCAGCGGCCCGGATATTGGTGCCGGGCCGGCAGACGCGGACCGTATATTCCCAGACGTTGGGCGTTCTCGGCCGTACCTGCACCTGTACCTCGTGTGTCTCAAAAACCCGCTTCTTCCATGCAAACTCTGTGGTCATCGCTGTCTCCGCTTCTTATTGGCGAATCGCAACGTCGCCAAGGGCACGCCATTCGTTGCATCGTGCCCGTCACAAGCGCGCCGGCGCCTGCGGGCTATCGTTGGAATCCTACCGTCATCCTAACAAAAGTTCGAACGCCTGCTCCATGCTCCAATCAGGCGCGGCGACTGCATTGGCGAAGCCGAGGCGCCGCCCGGGCCTCAGAAAATGGAATGCCCGCTTAGCGTGGTCAGCCACTCCAGTGCCTGCACGCCGGCCAGGGAGTTGCCGCTGTGGTCCAGACCCGGCGACCACACGCACACTGCCCAGCGCCCCGGCAGCACCGCCACGATGCCGCCGCCTACGCCACTCTTGGCTGGCAAACCCACCCGATACACAAAATCACCCGCGGCATCGTAGGTGCCGCAGGTCAGCATGAGGGCGGAGAGCCGCTTGGTGGGGCTGGCGCCGAGCACGCGCTCGCCGCTCCATGGCACCACGCCGCCGTGCGCCAGGAACAGCGCCGCGCGCGCCAGGTCCTCGCAGTTCATGGCAATGGCGCACTGGCGGCAATAGGCGTCGATGACTTTCTCGACCGGCATCTCAAGACGGTCGAAGTCCTTCATGAAATAAGCCATGGCGCGATTGCGGTCCGCGTGCTCGCGCTCGGACTGCGCCACCTTCGGGTCATAGTCGATCGCCGGGTTGCCGCAGAGCCGGCGCATGAACTGCACCAGCGCGGTCTCCGCCTGGACGAAGCGGCTGCACAGCACGTCCGTCACCACCAGCGCGCCGGCGTTGATGAAGGGGTTGCGTGGCTTGCCTTGCTCGTATTCCAGCTGCACCAGCGAGTTGAAGGCATTGCCCGACGGCTCGCGCCCTACCCGTTGCCACAGGTCCTCGCCCAGCAACTGGAACGCCAGCGTGCAGGCGAACAGCTTGGAAATGCTCTGGATGGAGAACGGCACCGCCGCATCGCCCACGCAATGGCTGCGGCCATCGGCAAATACCAGCGCCATGCCGAAATGCGTGGCGGACACCTTGCTCAGTTCGGGGATATAGTCGGCCACCCGCCCCTGGCCCAGCAGGGGCTCGATGTCGCGGTGGATGCGTTGGAGGATGTGTGCGTAGTCCATGCCGGATCGTGGAGGAAGCGTTGCGTTGCAGCCGGCGCATGCCGGTCGTGCCAGGTACGGCTGCAAGCGGGCTTGGCATATCGTACAGCGCGGCGCTCCCCGGCAGGCACGGGCGGGCTGCCGGCAGGACTTCCACCCTGCCGGCAAACCCGCCGCATCGTCCCGGCTGGACGGTATCAGCTGCGCCCGATCTCCTGCAGGATGCGCGTCAGCAAATAGAGCCGCGGCACGATCGAATCGGTCTCGATGTACTCGTCGCGCGCGTGATAGCCAAAGCCCGCCAGGCCAAAGCTCTCCACCACCACGGCCTTGCCGGAACGTCCGGCAAAGCCTGCATCGGTAGCGCCCCCGGTGCCTTCGGCAAGCGCCAGCTGGCGGCCGTCAAGTTCGGCGTAGATGGCTTGCGCGCGTTGCGCCAGTTCGCGGCCGCGCGCGTTGGCGACGAACGGCGGCCGGCCGGTCTCCATGGTCACCGTGGTCTGTGTGTCCGGTACCAGCTTGCCTGCGTCGGCCTTGTTCTGCAGCGCGGCCCGCAGCTTCTCCGGACCGTCCTTGACCGTCGTGCGCACGTCGCCGATGGCGGTGGCGCGCTCGGGGATCTGGTTGCGTACCTCGCCAGCCTGCGCGGTGGTCCAGTTGAGCTGGGTGCCCGGAACCGACTTGGCCATGTCGCGCGTCTGCTGCAACTGGTAAGCCAGCTCGATCAGCGCATTGCGGCCCAGCTCCGGCGCGGCGCCGGCATGCGCGGCACGCCCCTTGACCTCCAAGGTAGCGGTGGCGGTGCCGCTGGCGCCCATCAGCAAGGCCTCGGTCTTGACCACGGCCTTGGCGGCTGTCGGCTCGAACGAGAGCACCACGTCATGCTGGTCGGCCAGCCCGGCAATGGTCTCGCCGGAACCGATAGAGCCCACTTCTTCATCCGGGTTGAACAGCACGGTCAATTCGGCGTAATCCTGCCAGCCGGCAGCCTTGAGGATCCCCAGCGCGTGCAGGATCACTGCGATGCCGCCCTTGTCGTCGGCGATGCCGGGGCCATAGAGGCGGTTGCCGTCCTGCCTGATCGGCTGCATCGCCAGCGTATTGGGACCATAGACCGTGTCCATGTGGGCGATCAGCATGATGCGGCGCTTGCCCGCGCCGGTGAACGTACCCGTGACCATGGTGCCCGGGCCTTTGGTCACGGCGATGCGCTCGGTGCTGGCGCCGAGCGCCTTCAGGCGGCCCTCGGTATAGCTGGCCATCTGCGCCAGGCCCGCCGCGTTGGCGCTGCCGGATTCGATCGACACCATGTCCTTGAGCGACTGGATCAGCGCAGGCTCGGCCGCGCGGGCGGCGTCCAGCAGTTGCGCATCGGCGGCGTGGGCGCTGCCGGCGGCACCGAAGGCCAGCGTGAGCGCGGCGACAGCGGTCCGGGTAAGTCGGCGCAGGGATGGCTGCATGAAGTCTCCTGTTGCTTGCATCGTTATTGTGGTTGGGGCGGATGGTCCGCCGAGCGACGATGCTAGCGCTTGCGCGCGCGGCAAGGTAGGATCAATCCCGCCAATTGGAATGCCGATCCCGCCATGCCACACGCTTCCGCCGTTCCCGCGCTGCCCGCCAGCCCCTCCGCCGGCGCGGCAGGCCGCCTTGTGCCGCTGCATGTACGCCTGCTGTGGCTGCCGCAAGCCATGCCGGGCATGCTGTTTGGGGCGCTGGACGTGCTGCGCGCCGCGGCCGGGGTGGCCCGGCTGCAACGCCCGGATGCGGACCGCGACCTGAGCTGGAGCGTGATCGGCCCATCCGGCCGCGCGCTGGCCCTGCCCGCCCTGGGCCTGGAGCCCGCGCGGCGGCGCCGGCGCGCTACCGACGAGGGGAATGCGCTGGTGGTGATACCAGGCTTGCTCGCGCGCAACGCCCCGCATCTGGGCGAGATCGTGAGCGGCGCGAGCCAGGCGCTGCGTTTGCTGGAGCGGCACGCGCAGGCAGGCGGCTGGATCGCGGCCGGCGCAAGCGGCATTGTCTTCCCCGCCGAACTCGGCCTGCTGGACGGCGCGCGCATGGGCGCACCCTGGACCTTCCAGGGCTGGATGGCCAAACGTTATCCCCGCTGCGACTTCTCCGCCAGCGAGCCGATGAGCCTCCACCAGCGCGTGTTCGGTTGCGTGGCACCGGCGTTGCAAACGGAGTTCATGCTGCGCGTGCTGGGACACCTGCACGATCCGGACCTGGCGCAGGCTTGCTCACGCTTGCTGCTGTACCAGGCCGAGCGCCAGCAACTCACCCCGGAACTGGTGTCGCAACGCTGGCTCAGCAAGACCGCCGACAGCCCCGTCTACCGCGCCATGCGCTGGCTGCAGGCAAATATCGATGCGCCGTACCGGCTGGCGCTGGTGGCGCAGGCGGCCGCGACGAGCGAGCGCACCTTGCTGCGGCATTTCCGCCAGGTCAGCGGCATGACCCCGCTGGCGTATTTGCACGGCCTGCGCGTGGAGCGCGCCAAGACCTTGCTGGAGGTAACGCTGCACGGCTCGCAAGCCGTGGCGGAAGCCTGCGGCTATAGCGATGCGGCGGCATTCCGCAGGCTGTTCCAGCGGGCTATGGGGATGTCGATGTCGAACTACCGGGCGCGCTTTGCGCTGCGCTCGCAGCGGCGTTACTGGCGCGTGGAGGACATGCCGCGCGCCGCGGGCGGGGCCTGAGCGCAACGGGCACAAGTGGTCCGGTGGGGCCGCCTGGCTGGCAGCCCCACAGTCCCACAGTCCCGACTTCCGGATTCCGGAGTCGGATTAATTGCTCAGTACGATGCGATTGACCACATCCTCCACGCCATGCACGTACCAGGCATCCCGCTCGGCCTGGCGTTTCGCCGCTTCGGTGGCGGCGTAGCCTTCGAGCGTGACCACCCGGTTTTCCGTGCGCACCTGGATGCGGTCGGCATTGACGAACTGGTCGGTCTCCAGGACCAGCTTGAGCGCTTCCGTGATTTCGTCGTCGCGGTCGGCCTCCGCCGGGGCGACCACCAGCTCGTTGATCACGCAGCGGCAGCCACGCGACCACCAGGCCAGCACCCCGGCCAGGCGCATGTGCGACAGGCTGATGACGTGGCCGCGCAAGGTCACGACGCCGTCGACGACTTCGATCTCGATTTCGCCGCTGGGATCGCCAACGGCCTCGCGCACCGGTTCGATGCGGCCCTTGGCATGCGCGCAAATCCGGCAATTGCGGAAGTCGATCGCCTGCAACAGCCGCACGCAGACCGCGTTGCGCAACTCGCCGTCGCCAACTGCCGCGCCGCCGTCGGACACGCGCAGGTGATCGATGACCTCCGGGACACCGTCGACGCGGCGCACCGTGGCAGCGATGCGGCTCTTGTCGACAATATCCGGTACTTCGCCTTCGAGAATCAGCGCACCGTCGCTCAGGCGCAGGTGGATGGTGGGATGGAGGGGATGGTTGTGAAACGGCACGTGGGCGATTGCCGCCCTGGCTTGGGTCAGGACTGCTTCACTGCTATGCATGATGTCTGCCTTATCTTGGAAGGTCTGGATATAGGAGACGGCGTTCCGTCCAGCGAACGCCCGCGCGGTTTCGCACTGGTGCTTCGGCGCGAAACGGCGAATCTTCATTATAGGTAGCCATACTGGCTACGCCCGACCTGTTGCCAGGCCGGGCGTTTCGGAATGCCAGCCGGCCCCTGCGCGCAACGGCTCAGGTCTCCACCCTGGTGTCCATCGTGATCGCTGCATTGAGCACCTTCGAGACCGGGCAGCCCGCCTTGGCCGCCTGCAATGCATTTTCTACCGCCGCCTTGTCGGCTCCCGGGACGCGCACCGCCACGTCCAGGTGGACGGCTGTGATAGTGAAGCCCGCGCCATCCCTGTCCAGGGTGACGGCGGCCTTGGTCGCAATGCTCTCGGCCACCATATTGGCTTCGCCCAGCATCAGCGACAGCGCCATGGAGAAACACCCCGCATGGGCCGCCCCGATGAGTTCTTCGGGATTGGTGCCAGGGCCGCCCTCGAAGCGGGCCTTGAAGCCATAAGGCGCATCCTTCAGCACGCCGCTCTCGGCCGAGATGCTGCCCTGGCCGTCCTTGATGCCACCCTGCCATTTGGCCGATCCGTACTTTTGCATGCGAGTTCTCCACGAGCGAAAAAGGGATGTGGTGCAGCCTTCGCCGCACCGGGGAAATGGGACGGCAAGCGCCTGCCCGTATACTTCGGTATGACTCTGATGCGGCGCCGGACTGGCCGCCTGCGTTCAGTGCAAGAGGCACCAATTTCATGAATTAGCCACCAACCCCAGCAAAAAAACGTCCAATTCCCTTCAATTTATCGCAATTATCGGGAACCGAATCCACCTGCGACTGCCTTACTTGCGCGATGCAACACGGGCGGACCGGCGCCGGGCCAAGCTGAATCACAATAGGACGCAATCAGAAGAACGGCTAGCCGCCCCGCTTCGGGCTTTCTTTTTGCGGTTCATGTTGCACATGCCATATCCATCACAATTGACCTCAATCCAATCACAACAAAGGGAAAGCGGATGCCATTGACTTCCAACAAATTGCCTGCCTGGACCCTGTGGCTGCCGCTGGCAGCCTGGGCCATCCTGGGGGCGGGCATGGCAGCGCCTGGCCAGACGCTGCTGCTGGTGCTGGCCGGCCTGGCCCTGGCGGGCTCGGTATTCGCAGCCGTCCACCACGCCGAGGTGGTAGCGCATAAAGTGGGCGAGCCGTACGGCACGCTGGTGCTGGCCATTGCCGTGACCGTGATCGAGGTGGCGCTGATCGTCTCGGTGATGTTGTCCTCGGGTCCCGAGAAGGCCGGACTGGCGCGCGATACCGTGTTCGCCGCGGCCATGCTGGTATGCAACGGCATTGTGGGGATCTGTCTGCTGGTGGGCGGCCTGCGCCATCGCGAACAAGCGTTCCAGGCGCCCGGCGCCACCGCCGCGCTGGCCGTGCTGGCCGCCCTGGCGGTGCTCACCATGGTGCTGCCGAACTACACCAGCGCCGTCCCGGGGCCGATGCTGTCCGAGTCGCAGCTGGCTTTCGCGGGCATCGCGTCGCTGGTGCTCTACGGCAGTTTTGTGTTCGTGCAGACGGTGCGCCACCGGGACTACTTCCTGGTCGGCGGCACCTCGGACGAGAGCGTGCACGCCCCACCCCCGCCGGCGAAGATTGCCCTGGCCAGCAGCGGCATGCTGCTGGTGTGCCTGGTAGCGGTGGTCGGCCTGGCCAAGCTGCTCTCGCCCACGGTGGAAGCCGCGGTGGCCAGCGCCGGCGCCCCGCCGGCCGTGGTCGGCATCGTGATTGCCGCGCTGGTGCTGCTGCCGGAGGCCCTCGCCGCCTTGCGCGCCGCGCGCGCCGACCGGCTGCAGACCAGCATGAACCTGGCGCTGGGCTCCGCGCTGGCCAGCATCGGCCTGACCATCCCGACCGTGGCCCTGGTCTTTATCGTGGTCGGCAAGCCGCTCATGCTGGGCCTGGGCCCGACCGAAACGGTATTGCTCGCGCTGACCTTGCTGGTCAGCACGCTCACGTTGCACTCCGGCCGTACCACCATGCTGCAAGGCGTGGTGCACCTGGTGATCCTGGCGGCCTACCTGTTCCTGTCCGTCGTGCCTTGAGCGGACGGGGCGGCGACGCCGGGCGATCGGCTCCGTGGCGCTGGCCAGCAAGGTACGCAACAGGCGGGCCGCGCCATCCGGCATGGCCCGCCTGGGCTCCAGGCCCCTCCCGGACAACCGGGAAAGCGCACAAACCGCCACAACGTGGCTTCATTGTTTGCGTTTCATTGCTTTCGCGTCGTCATAGCTTGGCAAACTTTGCCAAACTGCCTACACTCGGCATCATGAGCACGATGACGATGAACATTTCTCTTCCGGACGCGTTGAAGCAGTACGTCGACGAACAGGTCGATGCTGCGGGTTACGGCTCCACCTCTGAATACATGCGCGACCTGATCCGGCAGGATCAGCAACGACGTGCCGCGGACAAGCTCGCCGCATTGATCGCTGACGGGCTTGCTTCCGGTCCTGCCGTTGTGGTTGATGCCGACTATCTCGCTCGCAAACGCAAGTTGATCAGATCTGCCGGCTGATGCGGGCATCGAAGCCTGTTCACATCCGCCCTGCCGCGGATGCCGATCTCGACAACGCCATTGCATATCTGCTCGTTCAGCGGCCGTCCAGCGCCGCAGAACTGCTGGATTGCTTCGAGAAAGCTGTCGAGCAACTTGGGCGCTTTCCGCAAAGCGGTTCGCCCCGCTTAGGACAATGGATTAATTTGCCAGCGTTGCGCTCAATGGTGTTGCGCGGCTTTCCTTTTTTGTTGTTCTATATCGAGCGGGACGACCATCTGGAGGTCGTGCGCCTGCTCCATGCTTCGCGTGACTTGCCCGCAATCCTGGCTGACGATCTGGCTCGGCCGGACGATGCATAGTCTGCTGGCCAGTATTCAACTTAATCCGCTCCTCGTCTCAGCGTGCACTCCCCCCTGCCCGTAGCCGTTTCCGTCGCGAGCGACCAAGGCAAGGCTGACCTCGACGCCCTGCTGGCCCGAGTCCGCGCCTGCCGCGCTTGCGAAGCGGACCTCCCTCTCGGCCCCCGCCCCGTGGTGCAAGCCGCCGCCCCAGCGCGCATCCTGATCGTTGGCCAGGCGCCTGGCACGCGCGTGCATGCCAGCGGCATCCCCTGGGACGATCCCAGCGGCGACCGGCTGCGTGAGTGGATGGGGATCGATAAGGCCGTGTTTTACGATCCGGCCCGCATCGCCATTATCCCGATGGGCCTGTGCTATCCGGGCCGCGGCGCCAGCGGCGACCTGCCGCCGCGCAAGGAGTGCGCACCGCTGTGGATGGACGCGCTGCTGGCGTGCCTGCCGGACATCGAGTTGACCTTGCTGGTCGGACAGTACGCGCAGCGGCGGTTTCTTGGTGCCGCCGCGCGTGGTGGCGTGACACCGACGGTAGCGGGCTTTGCCTCCCATGGACCGCGCTACCTGCCCTTGCCGCACCCGTCACCGCGCAACCAGGGGTGGTTCAAGCACAACGACTGGTTCGCCAGCGCGTTGCTGCCGGTACTGCGCCAGCGCGTTGCCGCCGTACTGTCGCATTACCGCAACTAGCCAGGGCTCTCGCGCCTCGCCCAGGCGTGCCTCGACCTTGGCAAGGGCGCGCACGGCCAAGCATGCCCAGCGGCCGGGCAAAAAAAGTATCCGGATTTGAGTGTGTGTTTCCGGCGTCTAAACCGGTAGGTGTCATCTTGGTGTAAAAGCGGATCTTGTTGTTGCCTTCCGCGTGCTGTTGATCTACCCTGAAACCGGATTTTGTTGTGGGAGAACACATGAAACCCTCTGAAGCCTTGGCCTCGAACCGTGCTGCGATCCGGCATGTGGTCGAGTCTCACCGCGCCCGGAATGCTCGGGTATTCGGCTCCGTGCTGCGAGGCCAGGACACAGACAGCAGCGACCTGGACATCCTCATTGACCCGACGCCGGAAACGACGCTGATGGACGTGGCCGCTATCCAAGTCGAACTGCAACGTCTTCTTGGTGTGTCGGTCGATGTGCTGACGCCCAGGGCTTTGCCCGACGCCCTCCGCAGCCGTGTTCTCTCTGAGGCCGTGCCGGTATGACCAAGGCGCTGCGCGTCCCGGACTACCTCGGGCACATCCTCAAAGCCATCGAGCGCATCGACCGCTACACGGCGGACATGGACGAGGTGGCGTTCCTGAACAGCGAATTGGTGCAGGACGCCGTGATCCGCAACATCGAGATCATCGGCGAGGCATCGAACAACATCCAGCGCGTGGACCCAGCGTTCGCCGCGCAGCACGACGACATTCCTTGGCTGGTCATGTATACGATGCGAAATCGCGTCTCGCATGGCTATGACAAGGTGGACTTGGAAATTCTCTGGAAAACTATTCAGGGCGATCTTCCCATCCTGCATGCACAGATTCAGAACGTGCAGGACAACTTCCTCGGCCGGAATCATGAACATCAATCGAATCTCACAACTGGTCGAAAAGCAGGGCTTTGAACTGATGTGTTGGATGACAGATATTCGAAAGGTATTTGGGCTGCCTGCCTGCCGGGCTTCTATCAATGCCAGGCGGTGAGAAATGCTTCAGCAGATGGCGACCTCGACATGATCCCCGCCACCGAATTTCTGCTCGAATCGAAATGGCTTCGCTCGCGCTGCCGAGCGACAACGCCAGCAGGATGGTGAGGTTACTTGGTGGCGTTCGATGCCCACCAATATCCTGAACCTCCCCGACTTCAAGGTGCAGCGGGTCGAGGAAGCGGAGTACGACTATCACGTCTACGCCGAAGTCTCGAACCCTCCCGGCGTCTGCACGGCCTGCGGCTCTGACCGTCTGATCGGCCACGGCCGCAACGAGCAAGTAGTCCGCGACCTGCCGACCCACGGCAAGCGGCTTGCGATCTATGTGGACACCCGCCGCTGGCGGTGCCAGTCCTGCGGTAAGACCTTCATGGAGACGCTGCCCGCCGTCAACGCCAAGCGCGAGATGACCGACCGGCTAGTGCGTTGGATCGGGCAGCAGAGCTTGAAGCGGACGTTCGCCAGCATCGCCGACGACACCGGACTGAACGAGAAGACCATCCGCAACATCTTCCACGACTACATCAACGAACTGGAAGACGAGTTCCGGTTCGAGACGCCGAAGTGGATGGGCATGGACGAAATCCACCTCATCAAGCCGCGCTGCGTCATCAGCAACATCCGCAACAACACCATCGTTGACATGCTCCCCAACCGGGACAAGAAAACCGTGGTGAACTACCTCTACAACCTGCAAGGGAAGTCAGAGGTGCAGTACGTGGCAATGGACATGTGGATGCCGTACCGTGATGCCGTCCAAGCCGTGCTGCCGGATGCCCGGATCGTCATCGACAAGTTCCACGTCGTCCGCATGGCGAACGACGCCGTGGAGAAGGTCAGGAAGAGCCTGCGCGAGCAACTGACACCGAAGCAGCGCCGGGGCCTGATGCACGACAGGTTCGTGCTACTCAAGCGCGAGCGCGATCTGAACGACAAGGATGCGCTGCTTCTCGACGGCTGGACGAAGAACTATCCCGAGCTGGGAGCCGCGTACAGGCTCAAGGAGGCGTTCTACGGCATCTATGAGGGGTCAGGCAGCCCGCAGGCCGCAATCGCGGCCTATGAAGCTTGGAGCACGGCTGTGGTGCCCGATGTGCGGGACGCCTTCCACGACCTGATTCGGGCCTTCACGAACTGGCAACCCTTCATTCTCAACTACTTCGAGCACCCGGTGACGAACGCCTACACCGAGAGCTGGAACAGCCTGATCCGCGTCATGAACCGGCTGGGGCGCGGCTACAGCTTCGAGGCGCTGCGAGCCAAGATTCTGTTCACGGAGGGAGCGCAAAAGCGAACGCTGTCACGGCCCAAATTCGAGCGCAGGCGTGAGCCAGATTTGGCGATGGCGGAAGAAGTGGCGGGCTACGGCGTACCGGATGATGTGATGGGCTACGGCCTGCCGCCTGGGTACTTCGGCAAGGCGGTTCTGATGCCAAGGAAGAGCACGCCGAGGGCCGAGCACCCACACGAATCGCCAGGGCCGCCGAAGAACTACGGGGCCGACATAAACACGTTGATCGCGCTACTGGAATCCGGGCGGCTGTGAGGCTTCAAACACAGCCAAATCCGGATACCCCAAAAAAACTGCGCCACGGGGGCGCAGGTTCTTTCAGCACTTGCCTTGTACCGCACTGCGGCCGGGGCGTGCCCGGCGCGCCGTCTTACTTGGCGGCCACTGCGGGCAGCGCGGCTACCATCGCGTCGCGCATGGGCTTGATGGCGGCTTCGAAGGCCGGGAACCAGGCCGAACCCGTGGACGTGCCGTTGGCTTTCGGCAGGATATTCTGGCCAAGCGACGCGAACGCTTCCTGCGTCTGTGCGGCGTAGGCGCTCATCTGGCGCTGGGCTTCCTGCGCGAACTCGGCGCCGGTAGCGGTGAGGATCTCATTCAGATGGCCGGCGTAGGCGCTCATGTTCTGGCCGAACTCATTTGCCAGTTCCGGCTTGAAGCCAGAGACGCCGGCAACGGGATGCTGGCTGGCTGCGCGCGCGAAATCGCTGCCGCTCGCAAGGCTTGCCTTGACCGTCTGCATGTTCAGTGCGCTGATTTTTTCCGCGCTACGTGCCAGGGGGCCGACCAGCGCCACGAACAGGTCCAGGTTGGCTTGCTGGAAACCGAAGAATTGAGCTTGGGAAGGATGTGCCATGAAATAACTCCTGAGGATGATTCAACGCTTTCGAAGATATTTCCGTGGGCGGCATCATCTTTTGCTGCATCGCAGCAATTCGACGCATCATAGCCTCATTGGCTCAGGAGTCAAGCGAATCGAGGAAAGACGCTTGCGGCCGCGCGATATGCCAAGCATGCGTCCTATTCCACCTCCACCTCGGGCCGGATGCATAACAGCAGTCTGTGCCTGCCGTCATCGAGCGGCACGCGTACCGAACCTTCGTCGCAGCGAACCGCCAGCCCGTCCAGGACGGCATGCTCGCCATCGGCACCAGGCGCGAGCGTCTGCACCCRGATATCGTAGTGGCAGGCACCCAGGCTGATGGTGGCCTCAAACCCCGGCCACGCCGCCGGGATACTCGGCTGCACAATCAGCCAGGCCGCCTCGCGGCGGATGCCCAGGATGCCCTCCACCCCTGCGCGATACATCCATCCGGCCGCGCCGGTGTACCAGGTCCACCCGCCGCGCCCGCTGTGGGGCGCGACGGAATAAACGTCGGCCGCGACCACATAGGGCTCGACCTTATAGCGCTCGACACCCGCAGCCGTGCTGGCGTGGTTGATCGGGTTGAGCATGGAAAACAGCTCGACGGCTTTTGCGCCGGCGCCGAGCCTGGCGAATGCGAGCACCGACCACATCGCGGCATGGCTGTACTGCCCGCCGTTCTCGCGCACGCCGGGCGGATAGGCCTCGATGTAGCCGGGATCGAGCGCCGCGCCATCGAAAGGCGGCGTAAACAGCAGCGCCAGCCCCTCGCCGCGGCGCACCAGATACTGCGCCATCGACGCCATCGCCGTCGCGGCGCGCGCGGGATCTCCCACGCCCGACAGCACGGCCCACGACTGGGCAATAGCGTCGATCCGGCAAGCCGGGCTTGACTTCGCGCCCAGCCAGTTGCCGTCATCGAAGGTGGCGCGGCGATACCAGTCGCCGTCCCAGCCATGGCGCTCCAGCGCCTCGCCGAGCGCCGCCGCGCGTGCGCGCCAGTGTGCGGCGCGAGCGGTATCGCGCGTAACGGCCAGCGGCGCGAAGAGCGCAAGGGTGCGCGCCAGCAACCAGCCAAGCCATACGCTTTCACCCTTGCCGCCGGCCCCGACCCGGTTCATGCCATCGTTCCAGTCCCCGCCGCCGATCAGCGGCAGCCCATGTTCCCCGGCCAGCGTCAGGCATCGCTCGATGCCCCGGGCGCAGTGCTCGAACAGCGTGGCCGATGCGTGCGCGGTCAGTGGCTGGAAGAAGGCGTCATGCTCATCGGCTCCCAGTACCGGCCCTTCGAGAAAAGGCACCTGCTCCTCCAGCACCGCCGCATCGCCTGAGCAGGTAATGTAGGTCGCCGTGGCAAACGCCAGCCAGACGCAATCGTCGGAAATCCGGGTTCGCACGCCCTGCCCGGTGTGCGGCAGCCACCAGTGCTGGACATCGCCCTCGGCAAACTGCCGCGCCGCTGCTCGCAGCAGATGCTGCCGCGTTGCCGCCGGCCTGGCAAAGGTGAGCGCCATGTTGTCCTGCAGCTGATCGCGAAAACCATAGGCGCCGCTTGCCTGATAGAAGGCCGCGCGCGCCCAGATGCGGCAGGCAAGGGTCTGATATAGCAGCCAGCCATTGAGCATGATGTCCATCGCACGATCCGGTGTCTTGACCTGGACCGCACCGAGCAGGGTATCCCAGTGCCCCGTCACGGCATCGAGCACCGCGTCGAGATCGGCGGCGCGATAGCGCAGCACCAGCGCCCTTGCCTCTTCAATCGAGCCGCACTCCCCGAGCAAGGCGACGACTTCGAGCGTCTCACCAGGAGCAAGCTCCACGAAGCACTGCATTGCCGCGCAAGGATCGAAGCCCGCGCCCACCGCACCGGACAAAGGCGTGCCGCCAAACAGCGCCGCGGGCGCCTCGGCGCTGCCATTGTGGCCAAGGAATTCGGTCCGGTCGGCGGTCCAGGCTGTCTGCCTGCCGCTGAGATCGGCAAAGGCGACACGGCCGGAGAAGGCGGTGCTCCAGGGATTGCGCGCCAGCAACGCGTTGGTGGCCTCGTCGAGCCCGGTCACGATAAACGGACCCGACGCGCCGCGGGCGGTACCAAGTACCCACTCCACGTAAGCGGTGACGGAAAGCCGGCGCCGTCCGGCGGACAGGTTGCTCAGGGTCAGGCGCGAGATCTTGACCGGGTCTTCGAGCGGCACGAACTGCAGCAGGTCAAGCGCAATGCCGTTGGCCTGGTGCGCAAAGCGGCTGTAGCCGTGGCCGTGGCGGGCCGTGTAGGTGCCGCCGTCGCGGATAGGCTGCGCGGTCGGACTCCAGACCTCCAGGCTGTCTTCGTCGCGGACGTAGATCGCCTCGCCGGCCGGATCCAGCACCGGGTCGTTGGACCATGGCGTCAACTGGTTCTCGCGGCTGTTCTCCGCCCAGGTGTAGCCGCTGCCCTGCGCCGAGGCATGGAAGCCAAAGCCGGGATTGGCGACGACATTGATCCACGGCGCGGGTGTCGAGCCTGTGCCGTCGAGCACGATCACATACTCGCGTCCGTCCTTGTCGAAACCGCCCAGGCCATTGAAGAATTCGAGGTCCGCCGTGGCCTGCGCCTGTGCTGGCGACGCACGCGAGGACTGGCGGCGGCGTGCCGGCACGGCGCCCGCCGGCCCCTGCGGCAGCCGGGCGAGCTGCTCGGCAATGGGCCCCCGGCGCGCGGCCAGCATGACGCGGGCGACTGACAGGAGCAAGGCACGCGCCTCCACGCCCATCAGGTCCGCGCGCAGCGCATAGACCGAGCCCTGGGACAGTTCGTCGCCAAAGCGTGGCCGCGACTGACTGCTGCGCACCGCCGTCTCGATGGCGATCTGCAGATCCTGGATGTAGGAAGAGGCGCGTTCATTGACGATGACCAGGTCGACGGCAAGCCGCTTCATGCGCCAGTATTCATGCGCGCGCAGCAGCTGGCGAACCTGGGCCATATCGTCGATCTCGTCGATACGCAGCAGCACGATCGGCAAGTCGCCGGAAATGGCGTGCGGCCAGAGCCCCGACTGCGGCCCGGCCCCTTGGGCAATTGCCTCCGAGGGAGTGCGAAAACGGCGATCAGCGTAGAGGATCGGCGCCGCCAGGCGCTGGAAATCCGCCGCTTCGTCGGCCTTGACCTCGAGATGGCGCAGCTGAACCTGGGCCTGCGTCCAGGCCAGGGTCTTGGCCCGCTCGAACGCGCTGCGGTCATGATGCTTGTCGATCAGGTCCAGCAACTCGGCGCGCGACGGCGCCACCAGCGTCCAGAAGGCAATCCGGGCGACGCCGCCCGGCGCGATCCGCACGCGCTGCCGGAGCGAAAAGATCGCGTCGAGCACCGTGCCGGTGGTGTCCGAGAGCGCACGGCCATGCCGGATGCCGTCCGCGATCCTGCCGGCGCGCCCCTGTTCGAGAAAGCGTGCCCGGTCGGTCTCGTACTGGAGATCGGCAACCACGTCGCCTTCGACGACCGTGAAATGCGCGGCCCAGATCCCTGTCTCCGTGGGTGAGCGCGGACGGCGCGTGGCAACGAGCGCACCGAACTCGGCCAGGTATTCGGTCTGGATAAACAGCTTGGAAAAGGCCGGATGCGCAACGTCCGCGGCCGGCATGGTCAAGACCAGCTCCGCATAGGAAGTCAACTCGATCTCGCGGACGCGGCGTCCGCTATTGGCCAGCGAGACACGCCGGACTTCCCCGTCGTCCTCTCCCGACACCAGGATGGAGAGCGTAGTGGTCAGGCTGCCATCCCGGCGGACGAACTCCGCGTGGTCTTCCGCGAAGGCCACTTCACCGCCCTGCTCGCCATCGTCCGCCTCCCCGCCGGCGAGCTGCGCCCCGGCCGGCCAGACGTGCCGGCTATGCGTGTCGCGCAGGAAGATAAAGCTGCCAGCGTCATCGCGGGTTGCGTCCTCACGCCAGCGCGTCACGGCAAGATCGCGCCAGCGGCTGTAGCCCGCGCCGGCCGCGGTCAGCATCACCGCGTAGCGCCCGTTCGACAGCAGATGCGTGACAGGCGCGCCAGCCGGTGCCCCCGATAGCCTGCGCACCGAGGAGTCCTCGTTGCCGGCTTCCACCGTGGAAGCCTTGACCTCTTCGGCGCGTGGATGCGCGATGGCGACATTGCGCGGCATGCGCTCCTGCAGCAGCAGCTCGGTGGCCTGGATCATCGGCTCGCGATGGAAGCGCTCGCGCATCTGCCCGCCGTGCAGCGTATTGGCGATGGCAACGATGGTCATGCCCTGGTGATGGGCCATGTAGCTGCGGATGATGGCGAACGCCTCGTCTTCAGGCAGCCGGGAGCGGGTGAAGTCCACGGCTTCGTAAAAGCCGTAGCGTCCTTGCGCCCCTATCTGCGCGAGGCGGGCGTAGTTCTGCTGCGCGCCCTGCGGATCCACCATGGTCGCGAGACCGGTCGCATACGGGGCAATCACGACATTCTCGGAAAGCCCACGTTTCAAGCCAAGGCCAGGCACGCCAAAGTTGGAGTACTGGTAAGTGAACTCCAGATCGCGGGCGTTGTATGCCGATTCGGACACGCCCCATGGCACGCCCAGCGAGCGGCCGTAGGCCTGCTGGCGTTCCACCACCAGCCGGTTGGTCTGCTCGAGCAGGCTGCCTGCCGGCGCGCGCATGACCAGCGACGGCATCAGGTACTCGAACATGGACCCGGACCACGAAATCAGCGCCGATCCGTTGCCAAGCGGGGTCGCCGTACGGCCAAGGCGGAACCAGTGGCGCGTGGAGACATCGCCCTTGGCGATGGCAAACAGGCTGGCAAGCCGCGCCTCCGACGCGAGCAGGTCATAGCAACTGCCGTCGAGACGGTTGTCGTCCTGCGAATAGCCGATCGACAGCAGCTTGCGCTCCTGGTCGATGAGAAATGCGAAGTCCATCCCCAGCGCCATCTCGCGCGCCGACTCGGCCAGCGCGTTGAGGCGCATGCAGAGCCAGTCCGGCGATTCGATCCCCCGCACCCGGTCTTGTTCATGTTCGGCCACGGTCTTGCGCAGGGCCTCCACCCAGAACGCCAGGTCCCCGTGACTGTCATCGCCCGTCGCGGGCAGGATGTCGCGGGCGATTGCGGCGGCTTTTTCGGTCAGCCGCTTGAGCGCGGGCATCAGCATCGCCATGGCCTGCGTGCCGTCGAGCTGGGTTTCAATCTGTTCGAGCAGTTCACCGAGCTTGCCGGCGCGTTCGCTGCCCGCAATGGCCAGGCCGGCAATGGCCTCGCGCGCCAGCCTGACGGTGTCCATCATGCCCAGCCGGAAATCCGTCGCCACCGCGGCATCGGTCCATTCTTCGCAGGCGTTGGCCAGCGCAATCAGGTGGCCAGCCAGATTGCCGCTGTCGACCGAGGAGACATAGGCAGGCGTCAGCGCGCGCAGATCCTGCGTTCCATACCAGTTATAGAAGTGGCCATGGGAGCGCGGCAACTTGCGCATGGCGGCGAATGCCGCTTCCAGCCGCTCGACCGTCGCCGCGGTTCCGCTCCAGCCAAAGTCGCGCGCCGCAATCGCGGAGAGCAGGTACAGGCCGATATTGGTGGGCGAGGTCCGGTGCGCGATCACCGGTCTTGGTTGCTCCTGGAAATTGTCGGGCGGCAGCATATTGTCCGCCGGCGTCACCATGGTCTCGAAGTAGCGCCAGGTGCGGCGCGCGGTCAGGCGCAGCTCGCGCGTATCCGCGTCGGACACCGACAGCCGCCTTGCCACCTTCGGGGCCCGGCTTGACCACAGCGCCAGCGCGGGCGCCGCCAGCCAGAACAGTCCAAGGGGCACCGCAAGCGGCCAGGAAGCAGGCGCGAAGGCAAGCGTGACGGCAATCGTCGCCAGCGCCAGCGCTACTCCGCCCGCCATCTGCCGGTAAGAGCCGGCCAGGTCGAGCCGGGGACTGGTCATCGACTGGGCGGCCGTGGTCCATTCCAGCAGTTGGCGACGCGTAAAGCACAGCCGCACCGCCGTCCTCGCGATGGCATCGGCCATCCGCCAGGCCACGTCAGGCAGGAACGCAAGCGTCAGCAGGACCTGCGTAGCGGCGCCGCGCAGGTCGCCGGCCAGCATCCCGAGGTGATTGCGCAGCCTGATGCCCGCGCGATGGGGAATCACGGAAAACAAACCGGGAAAGAAAACGGGAATGACCATGGCCGCAAGCATGAGCAGCGTGCCGCGCAAGGCGGCGCTCGGCGGCAGCAGCCAGCACGCGGCAAAGCCCAGCAGCAGCGAAGGCGCCAGCAGGGAGCGCCGCAGGTTGTCCAGCATCTTCCAGCGGCCCAGCATCGGCACGGCCGCGCTGCCCGTGCGCCCCAGGAAAATCCAGTCGAGCAGCTGCCAGTCGCCGCGCGTCCAGCGATGCTGGCGCTTGGCCGCAACGTCATAACGCGAAGGGAAATCCTCGATGACCTCGATGTCCGAGGCCAGGCCGGCGCGTGCGAACGTACCCTCGAAGAGATCATGGCTGAGCACCGCATTCTCCGGAACGCGGCCGCGCAGCGCGGCCTCGAAGGCGTCGACGTCATAGATGCCCTTGCCGGTGTACGAACCTTCTCCAAAGATGTCCTGATAGACGTCCGAAGCGGCAGCCGCATAGGGATCGATACCGCCAGGCGCCGAGAATATGCGCTGGTATAGCGAACCTTCGCTGCCAACCGGCAGCGAAGGCGTGACGCGCGGCTGCAGGATGGCGTAGCCGCCTGTGACCCGCTGCAGCGTTTCATCGAACCGTGGCCGGTTCAGCGGATGGGCCATCTTGCCGATCAGCCGGAGCGCAGCGTCACGCGGCAAGCGCGTGTCGGCGTCGAGGGTGATCACGTAGCGTACGTCGGGCGGTACCTGCGGCGACTGGCCGTCAACGGAAACAAAGCTGGTGTCCGTGGCGCCGCGCAGCAGCCGGTTGAGTTCATGGAGCTTGCCGCGCTTGCGCTCCCAGCCCATCCACACGCCTTCGCCTGTATTGAAGACGCGGTGCCGATGCAGCAGCAGGAAGCGGCAGCCGGCGGGGCCTGGCCCATAGCGGCGATTCAGCTCGCCGATGGCCTCCGCGGCCACGGCCAGCAGCGGCGCATCGCCCGGCATGACCTCGTCACCCGCATCGGTGCCATCGGTCAGCAGCGCAAAGGTCAGGTCGCCACCGGCGCCAGCGAGGTGATGCACTTCGAGCCGCTCGATCTGCTCGCGCAGGCTGGCTTCGCCGGATAGCAGCGTGGGGACGGCGACCAGCGTGCGCAGCGACCGCGGCACGCCTTCGGTCAACTCAAGACCAGGCAGGATGGAGGCGCCAAAGGCCCAGGCGATGCCGCGATTGACCAGCACCGTGGCCACCTCGCTGGCCGGCACGAAGCCGAACAGGCCGAGCAGCGCAAGCCAGCCGCCCGGGAACGCCGGGATCGCAGCAGCGGCGAGCAACCAGAGTGAACTGGCGAGCAAACCGATGGTGACAAGCAGGATGGCGCCCGCATAACCGCCGATGCCAAGCGCGATATGGATGCGGCTGAACCGCAACCGTGCCGGGGGACGAAAACCGATCAACGCCTCAAATGCGCGCCGCCCTTGCGCGATCAGGTGATATCCCGGATCCCCGATGCGCTCCGCCTGAGCCGCATCGGCGATGCCGGCAGACTCGGCGCGCGCGGTGGCCAGCGCGAGATCGGCGATCTCGAGTTCCGAAGCCGGCGATCCCCTGGCAAGCTGCTCGATGGYGCTGCGATAGAGATTGCGGGTAGGGAAATCCATCGCGGCATAACCGCTGCCCGCGCGCAGCCGCTCGTCGACCAGGCTCACGCTCTCGAACAGCTCGGCCCAGTCGATATCGGAAATCAGGCGCATGCTGGTAATGACATTGCGCACGGTGACGTTCGATGCGCCCTGGCGCTGCTGGGCGTGCCGCACCACGTCGTCGATCGATGCGCCTTGCAGGCCGAGCCGCTCTTCCAGCCAGCCAAGCGTTGGCGTGGTCCGTGGATCCTGGTCCCTGAGACGCTTCGCCAGCTGCGCGGCAAACAGCTCCGACAAAGGCGCCACCGCGCGCGAGGCGATATCCGTATCGAGCGCCGAGCGGGCGCAACCCGACTTGAGGAGCTGCTTCGAAAGGCCGTCCGCATCCGCGCGCGCGCTGCGTCCGGCGGTAATCTGGTCCGCCAGCCGCCGCAGGTTCTCGATCAGCACGATACGCAGCGTGATGGCCACCGCCCACAACTCGCCGATGGTCAGGGGCTGCACACGCTGGTAGGCGGCGATGAACCGACGCAGGATGTCCGGGTCGATATGGCTGTCGGTATGCGCGACGAAGGCCCAGGCAAGGCCGAACACGCGTGGATAGCCAGCGAAGGGGCCCTCGGCAAGCTTGGGCAATTGGCGATAGTAGCCAGGCGGCAGGTCATCGCGGATCTCGCGGATCTGCGCTTCCACCAGGTGATAGTTGTCGAGCAGCCATTCGGCAGCGGGCACCACGGCCCTGCCGCTCTCCAGTTCCGCCGCGCTCGCCTGGTAGGCCGCAAGCAGGACCTCGGCATTGTCATTGAGCCGGCTGCGCAGGGGCCGCACGCGCGGTGGCCTGGCCGTGACCGGCTGGGCCGCGGCAAGGCTTTGCGCATGCTGCTCCAGCCGCTCGATGCCGAACAATTCCTCCCGCACGGGTGCCGTATCGTGCCATGGCGATGGCGTGGGGGAATACTCGAACGTACGGCCTAGAACGGAATACATGCGCGCCTTGGTTGCCAACGTGGGATCCGGGGACGGGATCGCCCCCTTTAAAAACGGCTGGCCGGCAAGCTTGACGCTTGCCGGCCATCACGCGATCGGACATTGGCACCGTCAGGCCACCGGGTTGAAGCAAGCGGGAATTGAGCGTCCGGAAACTACCCGGGATGAAATCGGAAGGTCGTACGCAACCACGCAGGCACGACGGATTCGCTGCGGCAAGAGAAGCGCTGAGAGCGTGACTGGCATGACAGCCGCCGACGGCCCAGGGGGCGCGGGAGCGGCAACATGCTGCGAGGAAGCACTGAATCCGGCGCAAGGCCACATGCGAAAAATAGTATGGCGCGACTGACGACCCGGTCCAGACACAGCCGGGCGCGCGCATTCGCCGCGCCGCTGTGCCTTCATCTTCGCATACTCTTGCCCTGTTGCCCGCCTTATATTTCCGTTGGGGGCGTTTCCCGAAGCCAGGCGCTCGAGCCAAACGCCTCCAATGTGACCGATAGCCGCTAGCGCGCTACCAGCTTCGCCGCGATGCCCGCTACGTGCCGCCCCTGGTAACGGGCAATCGCCAGCTCGTTCTCGCTGGGCTGGCGCGAGCCATCGGCGGCGGTCAGGGTGGACGCCCCGTAAGGCGTACCGCCGGTGATCTGGCTCATGTCCAGCAGGCGCGCCTCGGCATACGGAACGCCGACAATCACCATGCCCTGGTGCAGCAGCGTGGTGTGAAAGCTGGTGATGGTGGTTTCCTGTCCGCCATGCTGGGACGCGGTGCTGGTAAAGACACTCCCGACCTTGCCCACCAGCCCGCCGCTCATCCACAGCCCGCCGGTCTGGTCGAGAAAATTACGCATCTGCGCGCACATATTGCCAAAGCGCGTGGGTGTGCCGAACAGGATGGCATCGGCATCCGCCAGCTTTTCCGGCACGGCCATCGGCACATGGGCAAAGGCCGCGCGGGCAGCCTTTGCGCCACTTTTCTCGAGCACGGCGTCGGGCACCAGTTCCGGTACTTGCAGCAGCGCCACCTCGGCGCCGCCGACTTCGCGCGCGCCCGCCGCTACGGCTTCGGCCATCTTGTATACGTGTCCGTACATGCTGTAGAAGACCACCTGAATCTTGCAAGTCATGACAAGGCTCCTGTAGGAAAGGCGCAAGCGCCCGAAGGCGCTCGCAGGGAAACAAGCCGGCTCCGATCGTCGCCGGCACGGAGCGCGCCCGCATGGAGGCACCCCATCCGATTCAGTCTAGGCGAAGCCAGCGCGCGCGATGGCAACCGCCCTTCCCTTCGCATTCGCGCCGCCTACAATGAAAGACCCTGGCCTGTCCGCGTGCCGCAGGGCACAGGTCTGCCGGGACTGCCGGGACTGCATCAAGGAGGGAGATTCGCGATGACAACGGCGTGTCCGCATCTTGCGCTGAGCCACTCTGTCACACCGAGCGCGATGGGCTGCGAGGAATGCCTGCGCACTGGCGACGAGTGGGTGCATTTGCGCCTGTGCCTGTGCTGCGGCCATGTCGGCTGCTGCGACGACTCTCCCAACAAGCATGCCGCCCGGCATTTCCTCGCCACCGCGCATCCGGTGATACAGTCGTTCGAGCCGGGCGAATCCTGGCGATGGTGCTATATCGACAAGCTGTTCTTCCCTTGAAGCGTCCAGCGGACGCGAGGCAACGCCGCCCAGGCGGCAAAGACCCGATACGCCAATCCCGCAAGGAGGATGTCATGCTGTCGACTCCCGTTGGCCACACCGATCATGTCCTGGGGCGCCAAGGCGCCCGTGTCACCGTGGTCGAGTATGGCGACTTCGAATGCCAGTACTGCCACCTGGCCTATGGCGGCGTGAAGATCCTGCTCAGCCGTTACCACGACCGCGTGCGCTTTGTGTATCGCCATTTCCCGCTGACCGCCTGGCACCCGCTGGCCGAGGGTGCCGCCGAGGCAGCCGAGGCGGCCGGGGCCCAGCACAAGTTCTGGCCGATGTACCAGCAAATGTTCGAGCAGCATCACGGGCTCAAGCCGGCGGCATTGCGGCAGTACGCCGCCGCGCTGGAACTGGACATGGAGCGCTACGACTACGACATGAAGGCCCACACCTACCTGCAGCGCGTGCGCGAACACCAGCAGAGCGGCCTCGCCAGCCATGTGCGCGGCACGCCGGGATTCTTCGTCAATGGCGTGATACAGGACGTGACCTTCGGCATGGAGCATCTCGACCAAGCCATCGAGACCGCGCTGCGGGCCTGAGCGGCCGACCAACGTTCAACGGGTGTCGCCGCATGCGCAGCGCTGCAGACGTGCCGCGCGCCTCGCGTCAACTGCGTTGGAAGGTGAAGCTGTCGGCGTAGATATGCGCGCCGCTGGCACCGAGCCCGAGGAAGGTCTCGCGCGCATCGCGGATCATGTCGGGCGAGCCGCACAGGTAGATCGCGTGCTCGGACAAGTCCGACAGGTCGGCGGCGACGGCGTGCTGCACATGGCCGCGCCGGCCGCTCCACGCGTCATCGGCGCGCGACAGCACCGGCACGTACTGGAAATCGTAGAGACGCGCGCCCCATTGCTGGATCTCCTCATGCATGTACAGGTCGGCGGCAGTTCGCATGCCCCAGTACAGCGTAACCGGCGGGCAATCCGGATCGTCCATCAGGGATTCGAGGATGCTCTTGATCGGCGCCAGGCCGGTGCCGGTGGCCACCATGACGAGCGGACGATAGTCGTCCTTGCGGAAGTAGAAACCGCCTAGCGGCAGCTCCACGTCGAGCCGGTCGTCGGAGCGCAGGTCCGCGAGCAGGCGCTCGGTAAAGTAGCCGCCCGGGATGCGGCGCACGTGCAGGTCGACAGTGCGGTCCCTGGGCGCCGACGCCATCGAGAAGCTGCGCGCGATGCCGTCGCCGGTGAAGATCTTCAGGTACTGGCCCGGGCGGTAGTCGAGCGTTTCCGCCTGCGGCAAATCGAGCGTCAGGTGCACCACGTCGGCACTAAGCGGCGCGATGTGTCGGATCACGGCAGTGTGCCGCGCGGGCTCGGCGCATGGCTCGCCCGGCCGCGCGGTGCTGATCACCAGGTCGCTGGCGGGCCGCGCCTGGCACGCCAGCGCGAAGCCCTCGGCCTCGTCTTCCGGGGTCAGGCCCATGGGGTACTCGTCATAGGCCACCGTGCCTTCCACCAGCCTGACGCGGCACGTGGCGCAGCCGCCAAAGCGGCAATCGTGCGCCATCGGCACATTGGCGCGCAGGGCGCCATCCAGCACCGATTCGTCGGCACCGACTTCAAACGACTGCTGGGACTCGATGAGATGGATGCGGTAAGACATGGCTGACTCGGAATACGTGAAGAACGGGGGCTGTCAAGCACCGGCCCACGGCATGGCACCGCGGGCCGGTCCTGGCGCTGATTGCTTACTTCTTGATATCGGCTTCGACCAGCACCTTCAGGTCGTCGCCGGCCAGCAGTTCCTGCAGGGCCTGCAGCGCGGCCACGCCGCAGGCGGTGTCCTGCTCGCCGTTGCCGCCGCTCAGGCCGATGCCGCCGATCACTTCGCCGTTCACCACGATCGGGAAGCCGCCCACGAACACGGCGAACTTGCCTTCGAAGCTCCACTGGATGCCAAAGGCTTCATTGCCCGGCAGCGCGGGGCCGTTGGGCGCCTGGTTGAACAGGTGGGTCGAGCGCTTGTGGCCGGCAGCCGTGAAGGCCTTGTTCCAGGCGATCTGCGGGCCGGTGATGCGCGCGCCGTCCATGCGCTCCAGCGCCAGCGGGTAGCCGCCGTCGTCGACCACGCAGATCGATTCCAGCACGCCGATTTCCTCGGACTTGCGGATGGCTGCCGCCACCATGTGACGGGCTTCCTTCAGTTCCAGCTTGATGGCTTTTCTCATGTCCTGCTCCTGCTTGATGCGTTAGTGCCTATTGACTGGACTGGTCCACACGGGCTCAGCAGCCGCGGTAGACCGTCTTGATCTGCGTGTAGAACTCCAGCCCTGCCCGGCCCGACTCGCGGAACGTGGAGGTGCTGGATTGCTTGAGCCCGCCGAACGGCGCGTTGATCAGGTTGCCGGTGGTGGTGCGATTGATCTTGACCGTGCCCGACTGGATGTCGTTGGCGAAGTCATGCGCATAGCGCGGGTTGCTGGTCACGATGGCGGCCGACAAGCCGTATTCGGTGTCGTTGGCCTTGGCGATGGCGTCGGCATAGCTGCTGACCTCGATGATGGCGATCACCGGCCCGAAGATTTCCTCGCGGGCAATGCGCATCTGCTGCGTGACGTCGGTGAAGATCGCCGGCGAGACATAGAAGCCCGTCTCGTATTGCTCGCCGCCCAGGCGCTCTCCGCCGCAAAGGTGCGTGGCCTCCGCCTTGCCCGTCTCCACGTACCCGAGCACGGTTTCCAGCTGCTTGCGCGTGGCGAGCGGGCCGACGTCCATGCCGGGCGTCATGCCGCTGCCGATCTTCAGCGTCTTCACCTTGGCGAGGAGCTTCTCCGTGAAGGCTGCCTTGACCGATGCCATCACCAGCACGCGGCTGGTGCCCGTGCAAGCCTGGCCGCTCAGCGACAGTCCACCCTTGATGGTGAGATCCACCGCGCGGTCCAGGTCGGCGTCTTCCATCACGATCAGCGGGTTCTTGCCGCCGAGTTCCATCTGCGTGCGCGTGCTCAGCGACACCGAGCGATGGATGTGCTGGCCCGCGGCGGTGGAACCGGTAAAGGAAATCGCGCGCACGGCCGGCGCTTCGGTGATCGCCGCGCCCACGTCGCCGGCACGGCCGGTGATGAAGTTGAGCACGCCCTTGGGAATGCCGGCTTCCACAAACGCCTGCGCCAGCCGGTAGCCGCTCAGCGGCGCATCCGACGAAGGCTTGAACACCACCGTGTTGCCGGCGATCAGCGCCGGGGCGATCTTGCGCGCCGGAATCGATACCGGGAAGTTCCACGGCGAGATCACCGTCACCACGCCCAGCGGCTCGCGCTGGCTGTAGACGATCATGTCGGGATCGTCCTGAGGATAGGTCTCGCCGGAGAACGACTGCCCTTCCACGGCATAGAAACGGATGGTCTGCGCTGAGCGCAGGACCTCGTCCTTGCTCAGGTTGAGCGCCTTGCCCTCCTCGCGCGTGAGTTCCTCGGCGATCTGGTCGGCATTCGCTTCCAGGTAATCGGCGGCGCCGTTGAGGATCCTGGCGCGCCTGGTGACCGGGGTCTTCTTCCACGCATCGAACGCGGCGGCTGCGGCGGCCACGGCGGCCTGCGCGTCTTGCGCCGTCGAGGCCTGGAAACGGCCCACGATGTCGGCGGTATCCGCCGGGTTGACGTTGTCGAAGATGCGCCCGCTGGCGCTCTTCGACCACTCGCCATTGATGTAGTTGTTGAATTCGTCTGTCTTTGCCACTGCCATGATGTCCAGGCCTCTATCCGGTCGGGCCCCGGGCGGGGCCRTCAATGCCAATGCGGTGCCGCCCTCAGGCGGCCATGTCCAGTTCGGGCAGGGGAATTTCCTGCGCGACGTAGTCGTGGTAGAGCGCGGTGGTGTAGAGCAGGCGCATCTGGGCGCCGATTTCGCAGATCTTCAGGCAGCGCTGCTGCAGCTCGACGGTGTTGGCGTGCTCC
>NZ_JBFTQG010000036.1:0-66717 GCF_056398885.1 Cupriavidus sp. 01T418 | reverse complement strand
CGCTTCGCTTGTGTTCGTCCTTGCGCATCTTCTCGGGAAAAAGTCGAGAATCTACGCAAGTCCGCGAAGAGTTAACAGAGGTGCCACCCTGGCTGTTGCGCGTAAACGTCAGCCCGCGCGGCAGCCGGATTTATGCAACAACGCCGTACAAGGTGGCGTTGCGCTTCGGCTTCGATGCTTGGCACCCCTATCACGTGCATGCGGTCGTATTCGCCGCGCAACCAGGCAAGCAGGCACATCAGCAGTCTGATCACGTCGAGCCGGTCCGTCTTGGCCGGCCTTGCGTGCCGCTCTACCGGGATGCTGGCCGGGTCGCAGATCATGGGCTCATAGCCGAGCTTCGACAGGGCCCGCGCCATCCAGAAGCCGTCCTGTCCTGCTTCGTACAGTACGACTGTGCGCACATCGGGCGCAAGGCCCCATGTTGACTTGACCTTCTCGATCAGCTGCACCGCCTGCTCCAAACGACATGCCGCAGAATTAGCCGATACCGTGTGGATGGCAGGCTTTTCGCGTTTGCCATCATGCAGGCCGATCTTCCAGGATCCGCTCGATAGCTCCAGTGCTACAGCCAAAAATTCGCCTGCCGGCGTAAAATGTTTGATACGGATCGGTTGCATGATGTGGTCCTCCAAAGTAAGTTAATTGGACCTTCACTTTAGGACCACTCTGCGAAGTTGCCGACCCGTCCTCATTCATAGGATCTATTTCGGCTAATAGCGACCCGATGCGCCGGCGCACCTGTCTATCTCTCTTTGTCGGCAGCGAACGCCGCAGGATACTTCCCGAGCAGCACGATCGCCAAGGCAGCCGCCACGCAGATAACACCCGAAATTTGATGGATTGGTCCGTACGACTTGAAGTGATCAAACGCAAGGCCATAGACAAAAGGACCAATGGCCGCTCCCACGGTGGCACAGCCAAACAGCGCACCATAAATCACCCCGAACGAGCGCGCACCGAAATACTTGCGCGTCAAATATGGAATGATGTCCCCCTCCGTCCCCGTGGAAATGCCGAGCAAAAGCGCTGCCAGCAGAACATAGGCTGGCTCGTGAATTGCGCCGCTCTGGAGGATGACGAACGCGGCTCCCCCCAGGATAAACGCCATGCAGCCAACGATGGGGGCAAAGACCCTGTCAAGGATGAAACCGACGCCGACTCGCGAAATGGCCAAGCCCAGGCCAACAAAAGCCGCCGTGCGAGCTGCCACATCCTTTCCCAGTCCAGTGTCGCTGGCAAAGGCCGGCAGATGGACAAATCCACCAAGGACGCTGCTTGAGACCAAAAGAACGACGACGGCAATTAGCCAGAAACGATAGTTCCTCAGCGCTTCCTTCAGCGTCATACCGCTGCGCGCATCGACCGGCACGCTCGTCACATTGCGCGCGGGCCGGCTGACTACGAGGTTTCGGAAGATGATCTGGTGTGCGACAAGGCCCAGGATCAATGCCAGCGCCGCGAAGATCTCATAGGAATGACGCAAATCGGTGACGGTACTGAGGTGATTGGCTGCAATAGGCGCTGCGTAGCCGCCAATGCCTGTGCCGATCATACCGAATCCCAAGGCCATTCCTAACCGCGCCTCGAATACGCTTGGCAGCACGGCCAGATAGCCCGCGGCAGTCGTGGCGGCTCCCGTGAGCCCGATCAAAAATCCGACAACCCCTACATAGGTACGATTAGCGGGTGCGAACGCCAGGGCCAGGAGAGAAGCGGCGAACAAGATAATGGAGTAGCCGATGACCTTGCGCCATCCGATACGGTCTGCCGCGTACCCTKCAATAGGGGCGCCAATGGCGGTCCCCAACATGGCTAGCATAGGCAACAGCGCCACGTCTGCTCTGCTCCACTGAAAGGAAACAGTCATGGCCTTGAGAAAGACCCCGACGACGCTAAAGAACATCGGCCCGAAGCCGAAGGTCAGTCCAAGCGCCACACCGAATACGATCATTACCTTGTTGGTATCACCCATATCAGCCTGGCCAATGGATGGCGAATATGTCGGTCCGTTCAGATGACTCATTATCTTGTCTCCTTAATGATTTATTGCCAGACCTGCTGGATCCAGACGTTGCCCGCCTTCAACTAGACCGCCCTTCTAGCTGAAACTCGCTTCACGCAACGAAAGGAAATTTCAAAGTGGGCGTGGCATCCCTGTTTCGGTCAGCGTCAACAGACGGTCCAACTCTTCACGGGGGAATCCCAATTCACCGAGCAGGTTTTTTGTGTCGGCGCCAGCGACGCCCACAGACTGGCACGGTGCCGCGGGTGTGCCGCTGAATCTGGGAGCGGGAGCCGGCTGGGTAATTCCGTTGATCTGAACGAAGGTACCGCGCGCTTTGTTGTGGGGGTGCTGCGCAGCCTCGGACAAGTCCAGGACCGGCGCAAAGCAGACATCTGTTCCCTCAAGCAGTTCGCACCATTGCTGACACGTTTTTTTCCGAAAAATTTCTGCAACGCGCGCCTTCAACGCCGGCCATTGATTTGAATCCCATTGGGCATCGAAGGCCGGATCGGTCAGCCCACACTTCTCGCGCAGCAACGCGTAGAACTGCGGCTCCATGGATCCGATGGAGATGTACTTTCCATCGGCGCAGGCGTAGGCGTCATAGAAATGTGCACCGCCATCACCGTTGTTCGTGCCGGCCTCGGCATTCCACAAACCCGATGAGTGCCAGCCCTGGATCAGGGCTGTCAACAAGGCCGATCCATCGGTGATCGCCGCATCCACGATCTGGCCTTTTCCAGTCGCTTGCGCATGGGAGACGGCCGCCAGTACGCCAAAGGCCAGCAACATGCCACCGCCGCCGAAGTCACCTATCAGTCCCGGCGTGGGGGTAGGGGCCAGGCCACGTCGCGCTGTGGAATGCAAGGCCCCCGTGAGCGCAATGTAGTTGATGTCGTGACCGGCCGCTTGCGCCAGCGGTCCGGTCTGCCCCCAACCGGTAACTCGGCCATAGACCAGACTCGGACGGCGTTGCAGACACAAGTCCGGTCCCAGCCCCAAAGACTCCATGACTCCAGGTCTGAAGCCCTCGATCAGGATGTCGGCACGCTCAATCAGGCGCAAAGCGATCTCGCGGGCCTCGGGTTGCTTAAGGTCCAGCGTGATCGACTCACGCCCGCGCGACAGCACATCGCTGTTGCGCGCGGTCAGAGCGGCCATGCCGTCAACCTTGCCACCACACTTGGCGGGGCGGTCAATGCGGATGACGCGGGCACCCTGGTCCGCCAGCATCATGCCCGCAAAGGGTGCTGGCCCTAGGCCAGCGAATTCAACCACCGTGAGGTGGGACAAGGGGCCGGAGCGTTCCATCACAGGGCCACCGTGCGGGCTTCCTTGCCAGCCGTCTTGTTGCTCATCAGGAAAGCCTCATTGAGGTCAATGCCGAAGCCCGGGCCCTCATTGGGGTAGCACATACCAGCCTCGAAGCGCGGAATGTTTAGCGCGATGTCGGTCCCGGGCGCGATGTTCTTGCTCTCCATCGTGCCGTGGATCATTAGCGGCCCGATCGATTCGTTAAGACCTTGAGTGGCCCATTCGTTGGCGGTCCAGAGGTGGGCAGAGGGGCTGTGCTCCAGGCCCGAACCGATCATGCAACCGCAGTGAACAGGCAATCCGGCCAGGCGCGCCAACGTCAGCCAGCGCTGCGACTTGATCAGGCCGCCAGCCTTTTGGAGCTTGATAAACAGGCCGTCAGATGCGCGGCGGTCGATGATTTCCTTCAGGTTATGCAATTCCTGGGCCGATTCGTCGGCGTAGATCGGGGTCTTGACCTGCGCGCGCAAGCGGGCCATGCCTTCAATGTCCCAGTGCGCCAGCGGCTGCTCAATCAGGTCCAGGCCAGCAGAGTCGATCTTGCGAATGATGTGCAACGCCTTTTCGTAGCTCCAGAAACCGTTGGCATCGATGGTCAGGTAGGCATCGGGGCCCACGGTGTCGCGCACGGCGTGCACCATATCGATGTCGTCCTGCAATGTGCCATAGCCGATCTTCATCTTGAACAGGGCAAAGCCGATCCTCTTGGCCTCTGCAGCCTCCGCGGCCACGTCTTCCGGCTTGCCTGCCGACAGCACCCAGCCCTGACGCGCCGCTTCGATGGTGCGCCCGCCCAGCAGTTCGTACACCGGCACGCCGAGCAGCTTGCCCTTGAGGTCGTGCAGGGCGAAATCGACGGTGGCCTTGGCCTGGTTGTTGTCGCGCACCAGCAGATCCATTTTGGCGACGATCTTCTCGATATGTCGCGGATCTTCGCCGAGCAGAATACGCGGCGCGATCACGTTGGAGATCATTGCGATGATCGATTCCTGCAGTTCACCGCGGTACCACGATGAGGTATCGCCGGAGTCCGAGAAGCCAACGGAGCCGTTATCGGTAGTGATCTTCAACACCACGCTGTCGATCGACGTGATGCGGGTGTTCGGCATGATCACCGGCTTCTTCAGCGGTGTCGATACAGGCAGGCATTCAACTTTGACGATTTTGGTCATGTCTCTACTCTATTAGATGATTTTGCGGGTCTGGAGGCGGTGCATGCACATTGGTCACAGCGGGTATGCAGGTGCTGTGTTGCGCACCGTGGTCCACCGCCACTGAGTGAATTCGTCCCAATTGGCGGGTCCACCATGCCTTGAGCCATTGCCGGACGCACCACGGCCACCCATGGGCATGGTGCCGTCGTCGTTCACAGTCTGGTCATTGACATGCGCCAGGCCCACGTTGAGCCGTTGTGCGATTGCCATGCCTCGCCCGATGTCCCGGGTATGAATGCCAGCGGAAAGTCCATATTCGCTGTCATTGGCCAGCGCAATCGCTTCGGCGTCGCTATCGAACGCGGTAATCGAAACCACCGGCCCGAAGACTTCCTCGCGGAACACCGGCATGTCAGGCGTCACGTTGGCCAGCACGGTGGCTGGATAAAACTGACCGTCGGGGGTGCCACCCGCCAGCAGCTTGGCTCCCATCCTGACCGACTCTTGCACGATGCGATCCACGCGCTGCACCTGCTGCTGCGTGATGATCGGACCCAGCGCCACTTGCTGGGTGTGCGGGTCACCCACCGGCAGAGCCTTGGCCTTTTCAGCCATGCGCTGGGTGTAGCTGTCCACCAAGCTCTTATGCACCAAATGACGGCCGGCGCTCATGCAGATCTGGCCCTGATGCAGCCAGGACGCCCAGGAACCACCGCTAACAGCAAGGTCCAGATCGGCATCATTCAGGATGATCAGCGCGTTCTTGCCACCCAGCTCCAGTGCCACTTTTTTCAGGTGCTTCCCGGCGAGCTCGCCCACACGGCGCCCCACCGCCGTAGAACCTGTGAAAGAGATCATCGTCACATCTGGATCCGTTACCAAAGCCTCGCCCGCCTGGGCGTCACCGGGCAGCATATGGAACACGCCCTTGGGAAGGCCTGCGGCATCCAGCAGCAACGCGAGCAACACCCCCCCGCTGACCGGCGTTCTCGGATCCGGTTTAAGTACCACGGCATTGCCCGTGGCCAGCGCGGGCAAGGCGGAACGGCTCGTCAGCAAGAAGGGGAAATTGAATGGCGAAATCACCCCCACGACACCGTGCGGCACACGGCGCGCGATGCTTGTGCAGCCCTCCACGCTGGGCAGAACCAGTCCGTTTGGCTGCGTCAGCATGGCGGCAGCTTCGTGGAGGTGGTGCAGCACGGAATCGATTTCGAACATTGCCTTGGGCGGGATCCCGCCAGTCTCCCGGATGATCCAGGTCGCAAATTCCGTACGGTTGGCTTCCAGCAACTCCGCCGCTTTGCGAAACACCTTGGCCCGCTCGCCATAGGGCATGCTCTCCCAGATCTTCTGGGCTTGCCTGGCCTGCACCGCACTCACACGGACATCGTCAGCAGTGGCGCGAGCCACTCGGCCGAGCGATTGGCCCGTTGCGGGTTCCTTGATGTCTATCTGCCCGCCGGACAAAGACTGCCATTCCCCTACGAACGCCTTCCCTGACCAGTCGGAACCCTTCAATAGGCAGCCCGTCATGTCGTCTCCTGTTTGGTGGTGTGGTTGGTGGCTTGCTTCGGCACCCCACTTGGCTGCCCATTCAGCCGTTCCTTGCCTGCATGTGTTTGAAGCTGGGTCGAATGTATCGCCGTTTTTTCATTTCGTCAACCAACCGGTTGGTTGACAAAGTGTTTTTCATTGACGCAGAATTGGCCGCTATCGGCAATGCCTCGCTGCCTGAACCCCATTGCTGCAACCAACGACTTTGGAGATGCTGTGACCCCAACGACCTACCGCTCGCCCTGGATGAGTGACGAACTCGACATGCTGCGCGACACCGCTCGACGGTTTTTTCAAGAAGAAGTGGCCCCTAAGGCCGACAAATTCCGCACCCAGCATCACATCGACCGCGGCGTATGGGAAAAGGCCGGGGAATTGGGTCTGCTCTGCATGAGCATTCCCGAGGAATATGGCGGCCACGGCGCCACGTTCGCCCACGAAGTGGTGGTGATGGAGGAGCAGTCACGGATCTGCGACACCACCTTTGGCTTCATCCCTGGTGCGTTAAACAGCCCCGGCTTTTTCCACGGCACGGCCTCCCACGAGCAACTGCTTAAGTGGATGCCCGACATTGCGTCGGGCAAGAAAATGCTGTGCGTGTGCATCACCGAGCCCGATGCCGGCACCGATGTCAAGGCTATGCGCACCACCGCTCGCCGCGAGGGCGACGAGTACGTGCTCAATGGCAACAAGATCTTTATCACACTGGGACAGCAAGCCGATCTGGCGCTTGTGGCCGCCCGTACGGGGGAGCCTGGCTCGGGCGCCAAGGGCATCTCGCTCTTCATGGTCGAAACGGCCAAGACACCCGGCTTCAAGGTCAGCAAGATTATGGACAAGATCGGCCAGAACGCTTTGAACACGGCAGAGATCTTCCTCGAGGATGCGCGCGTGCCAGCCGAGAACCTGATCGGCGGCGTGGAAGGCAAAGGCTTCTTCCAACTGATGGATGTGTTCACGCGCGAGCGCCTGTCCATTGGTGTTGTAGGCATCACTTGCGCTGAGCGCGCAATCGAGCTGACCATCGACCACGCCAAGAACCGCAAAATGCTGGGGCAGACGCTGTGGGATTTCCAGAACACCAAGTTCGCTCTGGCAGAGTGCGCCACCGAGGCCCGTATCGGCCGCGTGTTCATCGACAGCATCATCAAGGACTTGGTGGACGGCAAGCCGCTGCAAACCAACGACGCTCTGATGGCTAAGTGGTGGGGCTCCGAGAAGCAGTGCCAGATCATCGACCGCTGCCTGCAGTTGTTCGGTGGCTACGGCTACATATGCGAGTACCCGATCGCCCAGTTGTACATGGATGCCCGTGTGGCCCGCATCTATGGCGGCTCGAATGAGACGCTGAAGGATCTGATCGCTCGCTCGATGTGAACGTAACGCTCAACCATGCGTACTGCGGGTGCCGCCCCCCTCTGGAGACACTCGGCAAAGGAGAAGAAGTTGCACTACGGGCCGCTCTCACTCATAATATCAACCAAACGGTTGGTTGATATTATGGAGATGAGACTGTTATGACATACACTTCGACGGGTTCCCTCAAAGGGCTGCGGATCCTGGACCTGACGCACGCCCTGGCCGGCCCTTTTTGTTCGCAGGTGCTGGCCGATCACGGCGCCGATGTCATCAAGGTCGAACCGCTTGAAGGGGATTTCTTCCGCCGCATCGGGCCATTCCGCGAAGATGACACGCAGCGCCATTTCGGCGGCCTGTTCCAGTCCTGCAACCGCAATAAGCGGTCGATCGTAGTGAACCTGAAAGACCCACAGGGCCAGGCCCTGTTGCGGGAACTGGTCAAGGGCGTCGATGCGGTCGTGGAAAACTACCGCGCGGGCGTGCTGGACAAACTGAACCTCGGCTACGAGGCCTTGAAGGCGGTCAAGCCCAGCCTCGTCTACACTTCCGTGCGCGGTTTTGGCGACAAGGCCGGCGGAGAGAGCCCCTACATGCAGTGGCCCGCCTTCGATATCGTTGCGCAGGCCATGGGGGGCTGGATGGGCATCACCGGCGAGGATTCGGATCATCCTTACAAGGTCGGCGGCGGCGTGGGCGATACGGTACCGGGTCTGTTCGCTGCCTTCGGCACCATGGCGGCCCTGTGGCATGCGCGCGCGACCGGGCAAGGCCAGTATGTCGACATTGCCATGACCGACAGCATCCTGGCGATGTCGGAACTGGTGGTGTCGCAGTACAGCTACCGCGGCGTATCGCCGGTCCCCGCCGGCAATGGCATTCCAGGCCTGGCACCGTTCGGCACCATCAAGGTCAAGGACGGCGTGATCGCGATTGCCGCGCCTCATGATGCGCAATGGGCGGTGATGTGCCGGCTGATCGGCATGCCCGAACTGATTACCGACGCACGCTTCAACAGCGAAGGCGCCCGCTGGGAAAACAATACGGCCTTGCAGGAGGCGATCGAAGCCTTTACCCGCACCAAGACCAAGGAGGAGTTGCGCGCGCTATTCGGTGGCCGCGTGCCGTTCAGCCCGATCTACACGGCCCAGGATATCTTCTTGGATCCGCATTTTGCAGCACGCCAGATGCTGCCGGAAGTGGAGCAACCGGGCAGCGCGCGGCCGGTTGCCGTGCCGGGCATCCCGGTGAAGCTTTCGGCAACGCCTGGGGCTGTGCGTCACCGCGCTCCCATGCTGGGCGAGCATACGCGTGAAATTCTGGCAGAGTTCGATGTGCCGGCAGTACAAGTCAAGGCCCTGCTCGAAGCCGGTACGATCTTTGCGGCATAATCTCGCCATGCCATCCCAGACACAAGACCTCCTGCTGATCCAGTCCACGCCAGACAATGCGGCGCACGCAGATGCTGCCGCGCCCGTCGCTGCAAAACCGGTACGGAAACGAAAGCAGACCGAAGCACGCCATGACGACAAGCGCACGGCCATCCTGAGGACAGCCGCACAGCTGTTCGCGGCGAACGGCTACGAGTCCACCTCCCTGGACAAGATCGCAGAGGTACTGGGCATGCACAAAGCTACCCTGTATCACTACGTGGATAACAAGGAGAGCATTCTCTACCTGTGCCTGATCAAGTCGTTTGGCGACCTGGACGCGGTCATGAAGCAGATGGAGGACCGGACGATACCGGCCCTGGACCGCCTGCGCATGTTTGCCCGCAGCCTGGCACTGGCCCAGAACAACGATTACGGCCGTTGCCTCGTCCTGGTTGGCTCGCGTCCGCTTGACATGGCCCCAGGCGGGGAGATTCGTAAATTCCAGAGACGGCTTGACGCCACCGTGCGCGCGCTGGTGGTCGAAGGCATCGCGGATGGCTCCGTCAAACCCTGCCATCCCGGCCTGGTATCGGCCATGCTGTTCGGCTCGTTGAACTGGGTGCCACGCTGGTTTGAGAGCAGTGGGAGGCTGACGCTTGAGCAAGTGGTCGACGCCTTCGTCGATATGCTCACATCGGGCATTGCCACATCCCATACAGCTTGAATGGCACGCAGACGGCAGCGGGCTGCGTCGCGCACCCCGCTTGCCAGTCCCACACTGGCTCCCCATAGAAGACGTTGAACCAGGCCCCAGGCACTCGAGCAGCTTGCCCCTGAGCTCGCGCAGTGGGAAGTCCACCAGTGACTTAGCCTAGTTATTGTCCCGCACCGGCAAATCCATCTGCCTACGATCTTTTCGATGCACCGCGGATCCTCGCCCAGCAGGATGCGGGGCGCGATCACGTCGTAGATCATGCTGATCATTGGATACTGGAGTTCTTCGCGATATACCGCGACGAGGTATCGCCCAAGCCGGCGAAGCCCACCACGCCATCGGTGGACGGCTATCGCCTGCGCATCGTGGATGGCAGCCATTTGCGGGCGAGCGAAAAGCGCCTGAAACCATTACGTGGGTTTCGGGGCGCGGCCTTGCCGGGGCAGTCATTGGTCGTCTATGACCCGGACACAGCGATGATCGTTGATCTGGTGCCCTGTGAAGATGCGCATGCCCAGGAGCGGGCCATCATGGAAACCCTGCTCGCATCGGCCCAGCCGGCTGAACTGTGGATCGCCGATCGACAACTTCAGCACCCGGGCGATTCTTGCCGGGTGGCAGCGTCGCGGCAGCGCCATCATCGTGCGGGAGCACGGCCGCAATCCGAGCCCCAGCGAGCTGGAGCCGTTCGCGAAATGGGCGGGGTCGAAGCCGGCATCGTGTACGAGCAAGCGGTCAGCATCCCAGATGAATCGAACGCGCCGCTGATGCTGCGGCGCATCGAGCTGCATCTGGATGGCGCCACCGAGGACGGTGACACCATCATCCGCCTGCTGACCAATGTCCCGGCCGCCCAGCTGACGGCCGAGGCCGTCGCCCGGCTATACCGGCGACGCTGGAGCATAGAGAATATGTTTCAGCGGCTGGAATCGGTGCTCAACAGTCGTACTGAGCGTGATTGCGACTGCGGCGAGAATCCGGCATGAGCTGGATACCAGCGACATCGAGCTCTCACCGTATTACCTCGCCAGCGAAATCCGGGCAACTTATGCCGGCATGATGATCGCGGTGCCGCCCGAGGTGTGGCAGGCCTATGACCTCCTCACCCCAGCTCAGCTCGGTCGCGAGTTGATCAAGATGGCGACGCACGTTGATCCCCGCGCGATGCGCAAATATATGCGGGGACCGAAAGCGCCGAAGAAGAAAGGCTACGTGGCCGGATGCGTAGCACGGCGGCATGTTTCTACCGTCCGTGTCATCAAGGCTGGACGTGTCGTCTAATCACCTTGAAAGGGGTGGCACTTGGGACTTGAAACCGCCAGCAATCAATAGGCACGGAAATCGAACATGAGCAATTCCTTCAAACCTAAACGCGATGCGGCAGAGACCATGAGGATCCCGGCAACCGACAGAGATCGGAACGGCACTGTCAACTTCTTGGTAGCAAGGCGAAACAGTGGCAAGCATGACCGTCCTTCGTAGGGATCGGCAACCGTTTGCCCTTCCAGAGTGGGGGCATCGTGTGTCAATTCTCAACGTATCGTTTCCGTTACAGACAGCATCCATTGCCACGACAAGTGCCTACCTGCATACGGAAGACGATGCGCGGCACGAGGCCACGCAGAAACGGCACCGGATCGCGTGGACCCGCGAAAGGTGATGGGCGCGCCCACCGGCATCGCATCCCTGCGCGCGACGACTGGAATCCATTGCTCCCCTGTTGAGCTGCCGTGGACACCACCGCAGCCACCATCGTCGCGCCCTGCGCTTCCTGCTCCAGGTCTTGCCCTACGCGCCTCACATGCACCTGGACGCTGGAGCTCGGAAGTTGCCTCCCGCACGGAGACGCATCGCCCAAAAAGGATCCGCGCCGGTCGGTATGACATCACGCTGGCATACCGACACTGGGGCCCAGGCCCACTCCACCGGGGATGAAGGAACAGCACTCGTGCGGATGGGATGCCCGTGACCATGGAGCAAACCCTCATGACGCCGGATGCGGTTCAGTTGTTGCAGATCGCTATTTCGGCTAATGGCGACCTCTAATTACGCCATTGTGGGTGCCAGCCAGGATAGATGAAGGAAAAACGCTCTTCTCCTACCGAGGCTCGCGAGTGCTTTCAATGGTGATCTCGCTGGCGCGAAGATCGTGGCGTGAACGCGGATCGCCAGAATTCCCCTATTTTTCCGACCTTTTGCACGGTCATACGCATGGCTCTACCGAAATATCACCCTCCCCGTCCGCCCTGCCCGGCCAGCAATAGAATTTCGCCGACGCCGGCTCGGCGTAGCCCGCGTTAGCGGAATTAATGATCCGCCGCGCCGCATTAGCGGAATCGTTGGACATGGACGGAAAGTGGCGTTGCTCTTGCACAACGGCAAAAAACGCCACTGAACGGCCGTTTCGCCATATAGATCAAAGGTTTACAGCCATGTGATCGCCGCAACCACCCTACTGGCTATCGACAAATATCCCTTGCAAAAGGGAGGCGACCATATAAGTAAAGATGCGAACACTTCGCTATAGCGTCGCCGCTCGGTTGCCTCCAGCAGTGCCGTGCGCAGCGTTCTTGTTGACAAGCGCAGGGTTTCGTTCAACCAAAAGAAATTAACCAACCCGCTCTGCGGCGGGATGCCCTCGTAGGGATCGATGTCCAACAAGGGACGGTCATGTTGGCAGAGGCGCAGGCGATTAATTGCGTTTATTTGCCACTCCATCGGCCCCATGCATCATTGCCTGCCGCACCGAGCCATCGTTCGCGGTCGACACAACGCGGCGGCTCGCACGTCCGATGGTGCGTCCGGCTGGAAGCTCGACGAAACGTCTTGGGGAAAGCCTGCGACGGGCGCGTCGATACCACACTGGCGAGGTCTCCCCAAGCACAGCCGACCGGGCCCTTCAAGCCTTCGTCAGGATCTCTTCAGCCTTATTGGTGTCCTCCAGTGAGTCCAGTCCCACGAACACGACAAACTGTGTTCCAAGCACGGAGGCCGAGAAGCCGCGCAGATTGACCCCGCTGGCAGCAAGCCGCTGAGCCAACTCCGCCGCGATGCCGGGTCGGTCCGGGCCGATGACCCGAAGGGTGTGAAGGCTGTGAGTAACATTGAACCCGACTTGTGCAGCCGCGCGGACTTCCCTGTCACCCTGCAGCGGCGTAACGAACACTACACCCTTGCCGGGATCAACTGCGGTACGGCGGGCGATGATGAACTGCAGATCCGCGCCCGCGTCGCGCAATGTCGCCAGCACTTCCGCGAGGCCGCCGGGTCTGTCCGGTATGGGTGCCGCCCACACATCCACGCGTTCCACCAGAAGATCCATCGCCATCTCCTAGTCTCCATTGCACCAATCAAAATCTAGCTCACGGGATGCTGCAAGCAAAGTCCGACGCGCTGGCGCCTTGCCCGGTAAATCCTGATGGAAAAAAAAAGTCCACTTTGCCCCGAGCACGTTAGTTCCGTTGGCCTGGCAACTCGGCACCCCTGCACGTAATATTTACATAGTAGTTTCAGATCCCGCGCTTACGTGCCGACAGGGCCGGATCGCGGCACTGCGGCGCTTCCGGACGTGGCAGGTGTCTCCAAGGTTGCCTCCATCGGCGTCTATGAAAGCTGAAAGGGGAATGGTCATGTCAGAAGACAAGTCGCCGCGCCATGCCACGGAGCAGCAGACAGCTGATATTTCCGAGGCACAAATTGCGGTCCATTGGCCCGAGGAGGACTATTTCTCGCCGTCCAGCCAGTTCATCGCCCAAGCCAACCTGACCGACGCGCGCATCTTCGAGCGCTTTTCCCTTGAACATTTTCCAGAGTGCTTCAAAGAGTTCGCGGACCTGCTCGACTGGTACAAGTACTGGGAGACAACCCTGGACTCCAGCAATCCGCCGTTCTGGCGCTGGTTTGTCGGAGGCAGGATCAACGCCTGTTATAACTGCGTGGATCGTCACATCGCCAGCCACAAGAACAAGACAGCTATCCACTTCGTTCCCGAGCCCGAGAGTGAAACAGTACAGCACCTTACCTATCAAGACCTCTTCGTACGCGTAAACGAACTGGCAGCGCTCTTGCGCGAATCCTTTGGGCTGAATGCGGGCGACCGGGTGACCCTGCATATGCCGATGGTGCCTGAGTTGCCTATCACCATGCTTGCCTGTGCGCGACTCGGCGTGATTCACTCGCAGGTCTTCAGCGGATTCAGTGGAAAGGCTTGCGCGGACCGCATCGTCGATTCCGGGAGCCGCCTGCTGATCACCATGGATGTCTACCACCGCGCCGGCGAGTTGCTCGACCACAAGGAAAAGGCTGACATCGCGGTCGCGGAGGCCGCCAGTGCCGGCCACCAGATCGACAAAGTACTGGTCTGGCAACGCTACCCGGGCAAGTACTCGAGCCCCACAAAGCTGGTGGAGGGACGTGATGTCGTCATCAATGATGTCCTTGCCAAGTACCGTGGCAGGCACGTAGACGCCGTGCAGATGCCGGCAGAGGCACCGCTCTTCCTGATGTACACAAGCGGCACGACCGGGCGGCCAAAGGGCTGCCAGCACTCCACCGGCGGCTACCTCGCCTATGTCGCGTGGACATCGAAGTACATCCAGGACATTCATCCCGAGGACGTCTACTGGTGCATGGCGGACATCGGCTGGATCACGGGCCATTCCTACATTGTCTACGGCCCGCTTGCGCTTGCCGCCTCCACGGTCGTGTATGAAGGCGTTCCGACCTATCCGGACGCCGGCCGGCCATGGCGTATCGCGGAGAACCTGGACGTCAACATCTTCCATACTTCGCCCACGGCGATCCGGGCGCTGCGGCGCAACGGGCCCGACGAACCCACGAAGCACAACCACCATTTCAAGCACATGACTACCGTGGGCGAGCCGATCGAACCCGAAGTCTGGAAGTGGTATCACAAGGTGGTTGGCAAAGGCGAGGCGGTCATCGTGGATACCTGGTGGCAAACCGAAAACGGCGGATTCCTCTGCAGCACAGTGCCGGCGATCCACAAGATGAAGCCAGGCAGCACGGGACCCGGCATTCCGGGCATTCATCCGGTGATCTTCGACGAGGAAGGCAAGGAACTCCCGGGCGGGTCTGGCAAGGCGGGGAACATTTGTATCCGCAACCCGTGGCCAGGCGTATTGCAGACGGTCTGGAAGGATCCAGATCGATACGTGAGCCAGTACTACGCGCGCTATTGCAAGGACCCCAAGAGCAAGGACTGGCGGGACTGGCCTTATCTGGCCGGTGATGGCGCGATGCAGGCCGCGGATGGCTACTTTCGCATCCTCGGCCGCATTGACGACGTGATCAACGTCGCAGGCCATCGCCTCGGCACCAAAGAAATCGAGTCTGCTGCCCTTCTGGTGTCCGATGTCACCGAGGCGGCTGTGGTTCCGGTCGCGGACGAGCTCAAGGGCAAGGTGCCCGACCTCTACGTGTCGCTGAAGCCGGGACTGGCCCCCTCCTCGAAGATCGCGAACAAGGTTTCGGCATCCGTGGTTTCCCAGATCGGGGCAATCGCGCGGCCGCGTAGGGTCGTCATCGTTCCCGACATGCCCAAGACCCGCTCGGGAAAGATCATGCGGCGTGTACTTGCGGCGATCTCGAATCAGCAGGACCCCGGCGACGTGTCCACTCTCGCCAATCCGGAGGTCGTTGAGCAGATCAAGGAGCTGGCTGCGGAGGGACGGTCAGGCTAGTCGCAGGTCGCACACAACGACGGTTAAACCGTGTCAAGAAGAAGGCGCGCGTGCGCCGACGGGAAGTGAGACACCTTTGCCACGACAGCACTACGTCGATGACCACCCCGCCCTTCTTTGCGTGGCAGGTATCCTGGCCGCACAGAAGGCACGGCTGACCGCTCCCTGAGAACATCGCGGGTGTGACGCAGGTAAGCTCGCCGAAGCAACACAGCCCATTTGGAGCATCGCACCTACGGCTGACGCCGTACCCATTTCTGCGTGGCAGTGGGCGAGTGGGAGTGGCCGAATTGGGGGGCGCCTTCTATGCCGCAGGGATTGCGGCATCGCGTCCCTTCGAACTGTCGCGGCGCCTTGATGTAGCCGGCATCGGACAATCGCGCGAAAACAGGTAATGAATCATCGTCGATAGCGGTCGTCGTTGCAGCATTGGGCCAGGCTGGCAGACAACCACGGGTCTGGGCTTCTGCCATGCCGCGCACCAAGCGATTGCAGGAAGAAATGACCAAATTCCTGGTGGACAGCGGGTACGACGATCCCAATGACGTCTGTGTGGTGACCGACGGCGCCCTGGATCTTGCCGGGGTTGCTGACGACCTTCCGTTCGATACCGAATGGGTACTCGACTGGGCGCACATCGGTCGAATGCTGCGACACGTCGATCAAGCTATCACGCCTCTGGCGTAGGGGCGTCTTACGGCCAACGGATCAGCGTTCGAACTGTGGGATCTGTTCGTTCGCTTTCGCAGCTTCGTCTCGACCGGGCAAACGGTGCGGTGGCAGAAGCTCGCTAAAGAGCTGTGCGTCTGCTTGAGCTGCGCGAAAAGCTTGACCCGATCTCGAGCCACGAAGCCAGACAAGCGCGCTACAAGCTCATAAATTTGGTCAGTTACCTCAATAACAATCTTGAGTCGCTGATCGACTATCGCACCCGGCAGCGTGTTGGCCTAAGAATCGCGACCGGCTTCGTCGAGTCATCTATCAATCGAATCGTTGGCCGTCGCATGTGTAAAAGCCAACATATGCGTTGGAGTCGTGCGGGAGCACACAGTGTCGTGCAAGTGCGCGCGCCCTATTGAACCAGGAATTCCACGAACTCGCTCCGCGGCAGTTTCCGTTGATTGGCCAGGGACGTGTGTCTTGGCCCTGGCAAAGACCGGCGTGGGCTTTTTAACGGCTTCCCTCAACAGTTGCCGCCGCGCTGGACCGCTCCCGGCGGATGCAGCGGGGCCGCCAACCACCGCGGCCCCGCTTGGTACGGCCGGACAGTCAGCCGTACTTACATCCCACAGTCGCTTGATTCCGCAACCTTCCCCATCAGCATCAGTTGCGGGTCCGGCGCGCGGCTGATAAACGACCATAGTTCATCGACCAGCGGCTTCGGGCTGGTCGCCGAGCGGTACAGGCGAATATCAAGGCTCGTTGCCCACGAGGCAGGCCCTGCCACCACCAGCTTGCCCTCTCTCAATTCGTCGCTGACGCAGCTCTCAGGCAACCAGCCTACGCCGTGTCCTGCTACGACCATGGCCTTCAGGGCCTCGGACATATGCGTCTCGAAGCAACGTTGCAGCCCGTACGGCTCCGGTGCATTAAGCAGGATCATCTCGACCACGTTGCCAAGGAAGGCGCCGGATGAGTAGGCCATAAAGGGCAAGGGCTTGGCGCTCGAGCCCGGCAGGCGGAAAATCGGCTGTCCCTCCTTGTCCGGCGCCGAGAACGGGAGGATCCGCTCGACACCCAGAATCAGGAACGGGAAGCCGTTTGGGTCGAGAAGGATCGGCAGTTGCTGATGGTGGTAGCCCAACAGGATGTCGCAGTCGTCATCCACCAGCTGTTGCACGCCCTCCGGCACATTCACCGCGTGTACGCACGCGCTCAGCGACCCGAAGCGTTGGTGCAAGTACTTGAGCCAGCTCGGGAAAAAGGTAAACATCAGGGTGTGGGCCACCGAGAACCGTATCACCTTGTCACTCTCAGCAAGGGGCTGTTGGCTGCTCAGCAGCGCTCGTGCGGCATAGGCGTCACGCAGCAGGTCGGCGGCGAGGCGCCGGAACAGCCAGCCTGCTGTCGTCAACGAGGCCGGCTGCACGCTGCGATCCACCAGGCTGACGCCAAGCCACTCCTCAAGGGCCATGATGCGGCGGCTGAATGCCGACTGGGTAATATGCCGGTCGCTTGCCGCGCGCGAAAAACTGCGCGTTTCAGCCAAGCACAGGAAGTCTTCAAGCCACTTGGTTTCCATAATGGAAGGTACTCGACATCAGGGGGGGACATCAGGGGGGCTCTATCGCACATCATACGACAACGCGGCGCCGCACAAATCGGTGGACGCCCGATAGCCTGATGAAAAATTTGCGCCACATTATTCCGAAATTGCAACATCCGTCCCCGCCTCCTGCCTGCGGCGAAGGGCCGGGCGCACCGGCGGCTGATGATACGGCAAGCCAAATGCGCCCGTATCCGTAGAACCCCTGAGATGGCGATGCAAAATTCGCCACAAGGTATTCGAAATAATCATCACCCTCCGGGCCCGCCGGGCTGATGCACGCCAGGCTCTCCCTGCGCATTTGTCGACAAGCACGGATGCTGCATGAGTATTTCGTGGCATGTCATGACAAATTCGCATCACAGTCGCTACGTGCCGACGGATTCAATACAGTCTGCTCCTCCCTTGATGCCAATTTGCGAGGAGCAAATTCATGACCGCCGCATCCTTTAGAACCGAACACGATCTCCTGGGCGACCGCGAGGTCCCGGCCGATGTCTACTACGGTGTGCACACCTTGCGCGCGGTGGAAAATTTCCCGATTACCGGCACCCCGATCTCCATCTACCCCGAGCTCGTCAAGGCGCTGGCCTATATCAAGCAGGCGGCCGCGCTGGCCAACCATGAGCTAGGCCTGCTCGACGAGTCCCGCTGTGACGCCATCGTCTCGGCGTGCGCGGAACTGCTTGGCGGCAAGCTGCACGAGCAGTTCGTCGTCGACGTGATCCAGGGCGGCGCCGGCACCTCGACCAACATGAATGCGAACGAGGTCATCGCCAACCGCGCGCTGGAACTGCTGGGGCACAAGAAAGGTGAGTACCAGTACCTGCATCCGAACGAGCAGGTCAACATTGGCCAGAGCACCAACGATGTCTACCCGTCCGCCCTCAAGATCGCGACCTGGTTCGGCATCCTGGGGCTGGTGGATGCCATGGGCGTGCTGCGGCGCGCGTTTGAGCGCAAGGCTGAGGAGTTCAAGCATGTGTTGAAGATGGGGCGCACCCAGTTGCAGGATGCCGTGCCGATGACGCTGGGCCAGGAGTTCAGCACTTACGCCGTGATGCTGGGCGAAGACGAAGAGCGCCTGCGCGAGGCGGCCTTGCTGATCTGCGAGATCAATATGGGCGCCACCGCAATCGGCACCGGCATTACCGCGCACCCGGACTACGCGCCGTTGATCCTGCGGCGCCTAAAGGAGATCACCGGCATTCCGCTCGTGACCGCGCCGAACCTCATTGAAGCCACGCAGGACTGCGGCGCCTTTGTGCAATTGTCCGGCGTGCTCAAGCGCGTGGCGGTCAAGCTGTCGAAGACGTGCAACGACCTGCGGCTGCTGTCCAGCGGCCCGCGTGCCGGCCTGGGCGAGATCAACCTGCCGGCAATGCAGGCGGGATCGAGCATCATGCCCGGCAAGGTGAATCCCGTCATCCCGGAAGTGGTCAACCAGATCGCATTCGAGGTCATCGGCAATGACATCACCGTCAGCTTCGCGGCCGAGGCCGGCCAGCTGCAACTGAATGCATTCGAGCCGATCATCGCGCACAGCCTGTTCAAGAGCGTGAGCCATCTGCGCAACGGATGCTTGACGCTCGCAGAGCGCTGCGTCAATGGCATCACGGCCAACGAAGAGCGCCTGCGGGCCACGGTCGAGAACTCCATTGGCATCGTGACCGCGCTGAACCCCTACATCGGCTACGCCAATGCCACCGCCGTCGCGCAGGAGGCCCATGCATCCGGCGGCAGCGTGTACGAGATCGTGCTGCACAAGGGCTTGTTGTCCAGGGAGCAACTCGACCAGATCCTTCGCCCGGAAGTGCTGACGCAGCCGACACCGCTCGGTCTGTCCTCGCACGGCAGATGAACCGGGGCACAAGCTGCCCGGCGCCGTACCAGGCATCCTTGGGGGTGCCTCCCCGCTAAATCGACGGCCAGACCAGGATCTGCCGCAACCGCTGGAGACAACGCATCATGAAGGCAAACAAGCTAACCACCAGGATCATGGTCGCCATGGTCCTGGGTATCGTCGCGGGCTATCTCTGCAACATCCTCGCGCCGAATGCAGCGATGGCCAAGGAGATTGCCGGCTACTTTTCGATCGTGACCGACGTGTTCCTGCGCCTGATCAAGATGATCATCGCGCCGCTGGTGTTCGGGACACTGGTGGCAGGCGTCGCCGGCATGAAGGACGCCAGCGCCGTGGGACGCATCGGCATCAAGGCATTGGGCTGGTTTATCACCGCGTCGCTGATTTCGCTGCTGCTCGGCATGTTCTTCGTGGACGTGCTGCAGCCTGGGCATGCGCTGAACCTGCCGCTGCCGGAGATCGGCACCGCCACCAACCTCAAGACCTCCTCGCTGAACCTGAAGGACTTCATCACGCACATCTTCCCCAAGAGCGCGTTTGAAGCGATGGCGCAGAACGAGATCCTGCAGATCCTGGTGTTCTCGCTGTTCTTCGGTTTCGCCATCGCTTCGTTCAAGGGCAAGGTGGGCCATCACCTGGTGGCGTCAATCGAGGAACTGGTGGCGATCATGCTGCGCGTCACCGACTTTGTGATGCGCTTCGCGCCGCTGGGTGTGTTTGCCGCCGTTGCCGCCGCCATCACGGTGCAAGGCATTGGCGTGCTGTTCACCTACGGGAAGTTCATCGGTGGCTTCTACCTGGGCTTGCTGGTGCTGTGGCTTGTGCTGACCGCGGCGGGCTACCTGTTCCTGGGCGGGCGGGTGTTCACCCTGCTCAGGCTGATTCGCGAACCGACGATCCTGGCATTCTCGACCGCCAGCAGCGAGGCGGCCTATCCCAAGACCATGGAGCAGATGGAGAAATTCGGGGTGCCTAACAAGGTGACCGGCTTCGTCCTGCCGCTTGGCTACTCGTTCAATCTCGACGGCTCGATGATGTACCAGGCCTTCGCGGCGCTGTTCATCGCCCAGGCCTACAACATCGAGCTGAGCCTGACGCAGCAGATCACCATGTTGCTGGTGCTGATGATCACCAGCAAAGGCATCGCCGGCGTACCCCGCGCCTCCATCGTCGTGGTGGCGGCGACCTTGCCGATGTTCAACCTGCCCGAAGCCGGCCTGCTGCTGATCCTGGGCATCGATCAGTTCCTCGACATGGGCCGCACCGCCACCAACGTGATCGGCAACAGCATCGCCACCGCGGTCGTCGCCAAATGGGAGGGCGAACTGACCCCGACGCAGGTATCGGAGGCGGAAGACGTTCCTGCAGATTCCCACGCATACAGAAGTCCGATGGACCACGAAATGAGTGAAGACGCACGAGACGGGCGTTACGTCGAACACCAACCCACACCCGATTTGACGCCCTGACAGAGCCACAGAGACAGCCATGACCGACAACCTTCGCGAAGCCGCACTCGATTACCACCGCTATCCCACGCCCGGCAAGATCTCGGTGACGCCCACCAAGGCCATGGCCACCCAGCGCGACCTCGCCCTCGCCTATTCGCCCGGCGTGGCCGACGCCTGCATGGAAATTGTGCGCGACCCGGCCGAAGCGATGAACCTCACCTCGCGTGCCAACCTGGTCGCCGTCATCACGAACGGCACGGCGGTGCTGGGCCTTGGCAACATCGGCCCGCTGGCCGGAAAGCCCGTGATGGAGGGCAAGGGCTGCCTGTTCAAGAAGTTCGCGGGCATCGATGTCTTCGACATCGAACTGGAGGAGGAGGACCCGGATGCGCTGATCGACACCATCGCCCGCATGGAGCCGACCTTCGGCGGCATCAACCTGGAGGACATCAAGGCGCCCGAGTGCTTCTACATCGAGAAGAAGCTGAGAGAACGCATGAAGATCCCGGTCTTCCATGACGACCAGCACGGCACCGCCATCGTGGCCGCCGCGGCCATCCTCAATGCGCTCAAGCACGTCGGCAAGGACATCCGCGAGGTCAAGCTGGTGGCGTCCGGCGCGGGCGCCGCCGCCCTCGCCTGCCTGGACCTGATCGTCAGCCTTGGCCTGCGGAAGAGCAATGTGTTCGTCTCCGACAGCACCGGCGTGGTCTATCAGGGCCGCAAGGAGCAGATGGACCCGAACAAGGCGCGCTACGCGCAGGACACCTCCGCGCGCACGCTGGCCGACATCATCGGCGACGCGGACATCTTTCTTGGCCTGTCGGCCGGCGGCGTGCTTAAGGCCGAGATGGTCAGGGCCATGGCGCGCGACCCGATCATCCTGGCCATGGCCAACCCCACGCCCGAGATCGCGCCGGAAGATGCACTGGCCGTACGCTCCGATGCGATCCTGGGCACAGGCCGCTCGGACTATCCGAACCAAGTCAACAACGTCCTCTGCTTCCCGTTTATCTTCCGCGGCGCGCTGGACGTTGGGGCCACCACCATCAATGAGGAGATGAAGCTGGCCGCCGTGCGGGCCATTGCCGATCTCGCGCATGCCGAGATTCCGGAGATGGTGGCGCAGGCCTACGGCACAGTCGGCCTGCGCTTCGGCGCCGAATACCTCATTCCCAAGCCGTTCGACCCGCGTCTGATCGAGGCCGTTGCCCCTGCCGTTGCCAAGGCAGCGATGGACAGCGGCGTGGCAGCGCGGCCCATCGCGGACCTGGGGGCCTATCGCCAGCGCCTGAGCCAGTTCGTCTATCAGTCGCGCAGTGCCATGCAGCCGGTGTTCGCCGCCGCCAAGCGCGCACCCAAGCGGGTGATCTACGCCGAAGGCGAGGACGAGCGCGTGCTGCGCGCCGCGCAAGTGGTAATCGACGAGGGCGTCGCGCGCCCGCTGCTGGTGGGCCGCCCGGACGTGATCGCGCAGCGCATCGCGCAATTCGGCCTGCGCCTGCAGCCGGATGTGGATTGCGAATGCGTCGATCCGCTGGACCCTGGGGTGTACAGCAGCGCGGCAGAGGCTTACTACCAGTTGAGCTGCCGCGACAGCGTATCCCGCGCCCTGGCGCAGGAGGAAGTCCGCAGCCGTGGCACGCTGCTGAGCGCGATGCTGGTGCGCCAGGGCCGGGCCGATGCCATGCTGTGCGGCACCGTGGGCCGCTACCAGGACCACCTTTCCTACGTACGCGACGTGATCGGCATGAAGCCCGGCATCCAGACGCTGGCCGCCATGCAGATGCTGATGCTGCCCGGGCGCCAGCTGTTCATTTGCGACACCCACGTCAACCTGGATCCGACCGCGCAGCAGATTGCCGAGATCACGTTGCTGGCGGCCGACGAGGTTCGCCGCTTCGGCATCACGCCGAGCGTGGCACTGCTGTCGCACTCCAACTTTGGCAGCTCCACCGCCCCCGCGGCAGTGAAGATGCGCGAAGCGCTGGCGCTGGTGAAGGCGCAGGAGCCGTCGCTCGCGGTGGATGGCGAGATGCAGGGGGATGCGGCGCTGTCCAAGCCCATCCTCGATCACGAATTTCCGGAATCGAGCCTGGCGACGGAAGCCAACGTGCTGGTGATGCCCAATGTCGATGCCGCGAACATCTCCTACAACCTGCTGCGCATCGCGGCGGGCGGCGGCATCACGGTGGGCGGCATCCTGCTGGGGGCGGCGAGCCCCGTGCACATCCTGACGTCATCCTCGACGGTCCGCCGCATTGTCAACATGACGGCGCTGGCTACGGTCGATGCGGGCTCGCAGCGCGCCGCCGCGGGGTCGCCCGACTGAACCTGGAGCATCGCCACGGGATGCTGGTTGCCGCCCAGGGCCAGCATCCCGGCGGGATGGCGCAAACGGCGGCGAATCCAGACACCGGCCGCTGATGTATCTCTCGCTCTACAAGATGCACGAACTGGCCTTGCATGGCTTCGCCAAGGTGGCGCTCGACACCCTCGCGCGCTCGATCGTCCGACGCACGGAACCCCATGTGAAGCTGCACTGAGTCCGGTGCCGCCTCATTCGCTCGCTCACACATTGTTCCCGATCTCATGACCGTTCCTACACCCGATCCCGCCCGCCGGATTGCCGAGCTCTTCGGCGCGCAGCAGACCATGCTGCGTGCGCTCGGCGTCGACGCGCTTTTCGCGCCGGTGTCGATGCTGACGGCCGCGCGTGCTCTCGCCGCCTGGCCGGACCAGGCATTTAAGCAGATGACGGCATTCTGGCCGATGGGAGAACCCACCGGCACCCCCGACCGCCGCTTTGCCGCACAGGCCTGGCGCGATGACCCGCGCTGCGAACTGGTGGTGCGCCACTACCAGAGCTATGCCAGGCTGCTCCGCGGCACCATCGACGAGTCGCCGGCCGATGCGCAGACCAAGGCGCAGTGGAAGTTTGCGCTGCGCCAAATGCTGGACGCACTCAGTCCGGCCAACTGCCTGGCCACCAACCCCGAGGCGCTGCAGCTTGCCGTGGACTCCGGCGGCGCCAGCCTGGTGCAGGGCATGCGGCTGTTCCTGCAAGACCTGGCCAAGGGGCGCGTCTCGATGGCCGACGACCGGGCCTTCGAAGTCGGCCACGACGTCGCCACCACCCCGGGCGCCGTGGTGTACGAGAACGAGCTGATGCAGCTCATCCAGTATGCGCCGGCTACGGCCAAGGTCTATCAGCGTCCGCTGCTGATCGTGCCGCCTTGCATCAACAAGTTCTATATCCTCGACCTGCAGCCCGAGAATTCATTCGTCGCCCATGCCGTGGCACAAGGGCATACGGTCTTCCTGGTGTCGTGGCGCAACGTCTCCGACGCACAGGGACATCTGACGTGGGACCACTACGTTGAAGACGGCGTCCTGCGTAGTGTCGACGTGGCACAGGACATCACCGGCGCCGATCGCGTCAACACGCTCGGCTTCTGCGTGGGCGGCACGCTGCTGGCCTGCACGCTGGCCGTGGCCGCCGCACGGGGCCAGGACCGGGTCGCCAGCGTCACACTGCTCACCACGATGCTGGACTTCCACGATACCGGCGAGATTGGCCTGCTAGTCAATGAGGCCATGGTCGCGGTCCGCGAGGCGACAATTGGCCACGGTGGCCTGCTGCGTGGCCGCGAACTGGCCCAGGTCTTCGCCGCGCTGCGCGCCAACGACCTGATCTGGCCCTACGCCGTCAACAGCTACCTGAAGGGTACCGCGCCACCGGCGTTCGACCTGCTGTCCTGGAACTGCGACGACACCAACCTGCCGGGGCCGATGTATTGCTGGTACCTGCGCAACGCCTATCTCGAAAACCGCCTGCGCCTTCCCGGCGGCACCGTGCAATGCGGGGAGGCGGTGGATTTCGCCCGGGTCCAGGTCCCCGCCTTCCTCTATGCCTCCCACGATGACCACATCGTGCCGTGGGGCAGCGCCTATGCCACCACGCGCCTGCTCGGCGGCCCGACGACCTTCGTGCTGGGCGCCAGCGGCCACATCGCCGGCGTGATCAATCCGCCGGCCAAGGGCAAGCGCCACCACTGGACCGGCCCGCTGGAAAGCGACGCGCAGCGTTGGCTTGGGGGCGCCGAGCGCGTCGAAGGCAGTTGGTGGCCAGCCTGGGCCACCTGGCTCGGGCAACACGCCGGAGCGCGGACCGCCGTACGGCAATCGCCAGGCAGCGCCAGCTACCCCGTGATCGAGCCCGCACCCGGGCGCTACGTCAAGGCGAAAGCCAGCTAGCGCTGGCCCGCCCCCCTATCCCCTATTCACCCAGGAGAGTCATATGGAAGATGTTGTTATCGTCGCTGCAACCAGAACCGCCGTCGGCAAGTTCGGTGGATCGCTGGCCAAGGTGTCGGCGCCAGAACTGGGCGCCACCGTGATCAAGGCATTGCTCGAGCGCAGCGGCCTGCAGCCTGAGCTGGTGGACGAGGTGCTGCTGGGCCAGGTGCTGACCGCAGGAAGCGGGCAGAACCCGGCGCGGCAGGCGGTCATCAAGGCAGGCCTGCCGCACAGCGTGCCCGCCATGACCATCGGCAAGGTTTGCGGCTCCGGACTGAAGGCTGTGCACTTGGCGGCGCAGGCCATCAAATGCGGCGATGCGCAGATCGTCATCGCGGGCGGCCAGGAGAACATGAGCGCGTCCCCGCACGTGCTGCTGGGCTCGCGGGACGGCCAGCGCATGGGCGACTGGAAGGTCACCGACACGATGATCGTCGACGGCCTGTGGGATGCCTTCAACCGGTACCACATGGGCACCACCGCCGAGAACGTCGCCAAGGCCTATAACATCTCGCGCGCTGATCAGGATGCGTTCGCGGCCGCTTCGCAGCAGAAGGCCGAACTCGCGCAGAAGACGGGCCGCTTCAAGGACGAGATCGCGCCGGTCTCCATCGTCTCGAAGAAGGGCACGGTGATTTTCGATAGCGACGAGTTTATCAAGCACGGCACCACGGTCGACTCGCTGGCGGGTCTGCGGCCCGCTTTCGACAAAGCCGGCACCGTCACGGCTGGCAATGCCTCCGGCCTGAACGACGGCGCGGCGGCGGTCCTGATGATGTCCGCCAGCAAGGCGCGCGAACTCGGCCTGACGCCGCTGGCACGCATCGCCGCCTATGCCTCGGCCGGGCTCGACCCCACGATCATGGGCATGGGCCCGGTACCGGCCTCGCAGCGTTGCCTGCAAAAGGCGGGCTGGAGCATCCGCGACCTGGACCTGATGGAGATCAACGAGGCATTCGCAGCCCAGGCGTGCGCGGTCAACCAGGAAATGGACTGGGATCCCAGCAAGATCAACGTCAACGGCGGCGCCATCGCCATCGGGCACCCGATCGGCGCATCCGGCTGCCGGATCCTGGTGACCCTGCTCCATGAAATGGCGCGCCGCGACGCCAAACGCGGCCTGGCCTCGCTTTGCATCGGCGGCGGCATGGGCGTGGCCCTGGCCATCGAGCGTTAAGACAGCATGCATTCCCCATTGATTCCATAAAGAGACGACAGACATGAGCAAGCAACGCGTAGTACTGATCACGGGCGGCATGGGTGGCCTGGGCGAAACCATTTCGACCAAGATGGCCGATGCCGGCTATACGGTGGCGGTGACCTATTCGCCCGGCAATACCACTTATGGCGAATGGGTCCGGCAAATGAAGGCACGCGGGTATGACATCCTGGCCGTGCCCTGCGACGTGGCGGATTTCGACTCCTGCGCGAAGGCGGTGGCCGCCGTAGTGGAACAAGCCGGCCCGGTCGATGTGCTCGTCAACAATGCCGGCATCACGCGCGACATGACCTTCAAGAAGATGGACAAGGTGAACTGGGACACAGTGCTGCGCACCAACCTGGACAGCCTGTTCAACATAACCAAACAGGTCGCCGACGGGATGGTGGAGCGCGGCTGGGGGCGCATCGTCAATGTGTCCTCGGTGAACGGGTCGAAGGGCGCTTTCGGCCAGACCAACTATTCGGCAGCGAAGGCGGGCGTGCACGGCTTCACCAAGGCACTGGCATTGGAGGTCGCCAGGAAAGGCGTCACGGTGAACACCATCTCGCCCGGCTACATCGGCACCAAGATGGTCACCGCCATTCCCGAAGAGATCCTGAATACCAAGATCCTCCCGCAGATCCCGGTGGGCCGGCTGGGCAAGCCGGAGGAAGTGGCGGGCCTGATCATCTACCTGGCCTCCGAGGAAGCCGCCTTCGTGACCGGCGCCAATATTGCTATCAACGGCGGCCAGCACATGCAGTGACGATGGCGGGGCCGGACCTTGAGCCAATGCTGTCCCACGTGGCGCAAGGCATGGACGCCGCGCTGGTGCAGGCGGTGGAAGCCAATCGCCGGGCGTTGCAGCAGATCGTCGACCAGGGTGCGCAATTGCGTGAGACCCACGTCAAGAAGGCCGTGGCCTACATCGAGAACATGGAGGACGCGCTGTTCACCACGGTAGCCAAATCCATCGGCGAGTTTCCCCAGTCGGTGCAGGGGCCCTGGTCGTCGGTGCTGGACGGCATGAAGCTCAAAGGCAGCGCGACCGGCGCCAGCGCAACGGCGCCGCGCGTGGGTGGCGCCCCCCTAACCACCCACGGAGGAGACCCGGAATTTTGGGCATGCCTCCATTTCGACCACCAACGGCTACCTGCACAGCGAGACCGGCGCTTCCCACCTGTCTCTCCGACTGAGGCGCCTGTGGATCGCCTGCGACGTCACGCCGTCACCTGCGAAGCTGTGGTGAGGATCAGGAAGGGTTCCGAATCAACCCATTTGTTCGGAACAGTGTGTCAGGGATGCCACACGCGAGGAGTGATGCCAAAAACTGCCGCTCACCCAGCACCTATTGGAATTGGTGCGATTATTGCTTGACTACACTGCCGCAAAGCGCATTATTTTCATTGACACGCGAGAAAAGTCGAACACGCGGCCTATGGGTGGGACTCGACATCGAGAATAGTGTCATGAAAATCACAATGAGCAAGCGGCAACGTGGCCCTACTTCCGCATCGCGGGTGTGCATTGGCGGCATCTTGCGTCACTGCGAGGGTGCCTTAGAGGACCGTGCTGCATGCGCGCTTGCAGCACAGATGTGTATCGAGGCCATGCTCGCGGAATCCCTAGTCTGTACAAAACAGACGCCGCGGGATTGGCGTCCACATTGGATGGCTTTCCAGTGGGCTTGCATTACCGGTCAATGGGATATCGCCTTGACCATGCTGGAGCAATGCGCGATGCTCGCTCCACAGTTTTGCCCGTCCATCGACCAGTACCGTGGCTGCTTGCGAGCGGAATGTCATCGCGCGAGCGTTTTCCATAGCCAGTCGGCTTGTCGCGCTGCGCGCCCAAATTTCCTGTCCGGCACACGCCGATGGGTCAAGCGGCAGCTCGGTCTGCTGCAATCCGGGCACGACGGAGGGCTCCTTGCCGCAAAGCACGACTACAACTTGGAGGCCGACAAATCCTGGAACTTGCCGGGGACAAGCAATCTTGGCGCGTTTGCATGGTTGCATGATGGCGATGACCGACTGGGGCCGATTAGCGAGATTTTTCTTGGCGGGCGCTATTTTTGGGTTCCATTTGAGAGCATGGCCGAGATGAGCTTGACACCTGTCGTCTACGTACTGGACCGCGTCTGGCGGCCGGTCGAGATTCTCCTATGGGATGGTACAAAATGCGCCGGCTTTCTTCCTGCGCGCTACATTGGATCGCAGTGGACCGACGATGATCTCAAGCTTGGTCATCGCACGCTCTGGATATGGCTGAACTCGTCACAACAGGCCGGCCTCGGGGAGCGACAGCTTTGCTCCGAGCAGCGTTGCTTGCCGCTCTCTCAATTGACGGTCATCCGCTTTCATCCCGCCGCTGATTCCTTGTTGTCCGATGAACGTGAGCGATAGTGTGAAAATTCGCGAAGGAGGCCAAAACCACGCCGCGCAAGTCGCTTGCCCGGGAAAGGCGCTCTCCTCTTCGGTACGGATCACCAAGATCATGAGCTTGCCTTTTGCCATCCTCTCGCCAAGCATGCACAACAATCCCGGCGTACTGGGTATTTTTGCGGCCCGAACAACGGTCCGCGCATAGGTGTGACACGGACTGGCGCCAACACGATCGCGCTCGAGACGCAAACGTTGACCGAATGGCAGGGACCCGCAGTGACCACGATCAACCTCTTCTTATGTGGTGATGTCATGACTGGGCGAGGTGTCGATCAACTCTTCGCGACGCCGAGCGTGCCTACGCCGCATGAGGGATCCATCGGTTCCGCCTTGGACTACGTCAAGCTGGCTGAGCGTAAGACGGGACCGATATCAAGAGCTGTGAGCCACGCATACATCTGGGGGGATGCGCTGGAGGAATTCGCGCTGCGGCGTCCCGATGCACGCATCATCAATCTGGCGACGGCGATTACGACATCGGAAGACGCATGGCCAGGCAAGCGCGCGCATCACCGCATGCACCCAGCCAATACGGCTTGTCTTGTCACCGCCGGCGTCGACTGCGCAGTGCTGGCCAATGACCATGTGCTCGATTGGGGCTATGCGGGGTTGACTGACACGCTCGCTGCTCTCCACATGGCAGGTATCGAGACTGCCGGCGCCGGGCACGACGCAAGTGAGGCCGCCCGGCCAGCGATACTCGCACTGCCGAACCAAGGACGGATCCTGGTGTTTGCGTTCACGATGGAGAACGCGGGTACGCCGCACAAATGGATGGCCACGAACAGGCGCGCCGGCGTGAATCTGCTGCGTGACTTTTCAGGGGCGAGCGTCGACCGTATCGCCAGACAAATTGCGAAGTTTAAGCGAAAGGGTGACCTGGTGGTCGCTTCGCTGCATTGGGGCGTCGACTGGGGTTACGACCTGGAGCCGGGACAGCAGGCATTCGCACACGGGTTAATCGACGAAGCGGGTGTCGACGTCATCCATGGTCACTCTTCGCATCACGCCAAGGGCATTGAATTACATGCTGGCAAGCTCATCCTGTACGGATGCGGTGATTTTGTGAACGATTACGAGGGTATCGGCGGCCATGATGAATTTGGCGCCCACCTCGCATTGATGTACTCCCTGACCGTCGACAGCGACCACGGCAGACTCACCGACCTGCTGCTGGTTCCGCTGCGTCGCCGCCACTTCCAATTACGCCATGCCCATGAGATCGACTTCTGCTGGCTCACTGAGGTTCTCAATCGCGAGGACCTGAGGTTCGGGACGTGCGTCACGCGCTTGAATCGGGACGAGTTTCGCGTCCTTGCGCGCGGATCTTGAATGCAACAGCCTCAGATACAATGCATGCCTGACGCACACTTGCCCCGAATCTGTCTCCATGCTGAAAATCGCTGCAACCCTGCGTATCGAACTCCTGGACGTTAAGCCGCTGGTCTGGCGCACATTCGCGGTGCCCGCCGATGTGCTGCTACCCAAGCTGCATAAGATCATCCAGGCGGTGATGGGCTGGGAAGACGAGCATCTGCATGCATTCGACTTCGGCGTAACCGTCTATGGCGTACCCGACGACAAACTCCCGGTCGAAACCACCTTGCCGGAGAAAGGCGTACGCCTGAGCAAAGCGCTTGGGACTGGCACAGAGTTCGAATACAAGTATGACTTCGGTGACGATTGGTCGCATCGCATCATCGTAGAGGGACTTGGCGTGCCGGACCTGGCGCTGACCCTGCCGGTCTGCCTGGCTGGTGAAAATGCATGCCCTCCGGAAGATGTTGGCGGCCCGCACGCCTATCCGGAATTCCTGGCGGCGATCAAGGACAAGACCCATGACCAGCACGAGGACTATCGGTCATGGGTGGGCGGAGTATTCGACCCGGCCGGCTTTGACGTGAACGCGGTGAATGCTAGGTTGAGGGCAATTCGATAGGGGCAAACACGGCTGCAGCGTTGTTCTGCAGCCTAGCCGAAACGTATGTGGGCTGCGCCAACTACAGAGCCGGCACAAACCCGTCAATGATGTCTTGGGGTCTTGGGCAAAGAACACCATTCCCCGTCGCGCTGCACCGATGCTTTCCGAGGGCCTAGTCTCTCTATCCCCTGCACGAACGTCGTCCTCATCTACATGGACGTGGAGCAGCAACGGGGTGTACGTTGTACTTCAAGTCACTGACCGTTACCGGGGAGGTGGCGTGCCCCCACCCCCGCTAAAGAGAAGCCACATGCTGACCCCAACGCGATGTCGATCATGCGGGCTTTTTGGCTGCGTTGAAGACCACATCAATTACGATGGCCGCGGCCTTCGACCGTCTGACAGTAAGCGGTGGGACTCCCGGCCTCAAGGATACGATCAAGAAGGAGTTGGCATGGGGGCGCAATCAGATAAACGTCGAGCGGCGCCAACATCAGCGGCCACCGGGATAATGATGCCCCCAAACGGGGGTGGACGCTGCGATAGCTATGTGGAACATTGCGAAGCGTAGCCATGCTCGCGCGCTGGCGCTGTCAGCGGCGCGCGCGATGACGATAAGATCGTCACCACAACAGGAAGTCGTCCAATGAAGCTCGACCTGGAAGCACCTACCGCTCTCCCACCCGGCCTCTATTGGGCAACCTGCCGCGAGCGCACGCCGATGCAGGCTTTGAAAAACGACCATGCAGCACTTTTTCCGCAAGCGCGTTGTGTCAGCGATGGAAAGCGTGTGGTGTTCTACCGAGATGGCAACGAGATCTGGGCGTGCAATGCACTCTATGCCGCGGTGAATTTCGACTTCCAACCTGCTTGACCCATTGCCCCCGCTCTCACTGCTGTGTAGCAATTGCCACTCATGCGAGTTGGCTTGGAAGTGCCGATGCCAGATTGGCTACCTGAGGCACACAGGGAAAACCCTTCATTTCATTTTTCTGCCGTATTTTTCTGCTATGTTCGCTCCCCCGGCAGAAAAGATCAGCACCCACGTGCTGACGCCAGCTAGCGCTGCACCATTCCGGCACCAAGTCGACCGGGGCCGGAATTTGCGGACAAACACAAGAGGGGGACAAGACAAGAATATGAAGTCTTTGGCACAAGAATCGCATGAGCCGGTCGTTTTCGACTTGATCGACACCGTCAAAGCCTGGCAGGACGTACTCAATCAGGAACTCTCGGTGTACGGGATCAATTATGTGAAATGGGTCCTGCTGCGTGCCATCATGCATGGCGAGTTCGTGCGCCACGAGGACTATCTTGGGCCGCTGCTGATCGATGCTGAGCAAGCCGAACGCTTGCTCGCCGAATTGCATGCCACCGGGTGGGTGGCGTTCACCTCAGCCCCGCAAACGGCCGAGCCGTTTGTTCCCCCCGAGGCGATGGCGCGTGTGACGCGGGTGAGCCAGTCCGTGCGCGCGCTCCACTCTGTCTCCGTCGCCCCGTTTGACCGCCAGGAGCGCGCGGCGCTCGGTACCTTGCTTCGACGCATGAAGTCGACGTTGCGCGAGCACAGCCAGCGGAAACGCCAACAAGGCCGACCGCCGGAGTTCGACGCTCCGCTTGCCAACGCGGCATAGCCGGCGACACACCCAGCCCACACCAGAGAGACGGGGCCGCGCCGCACACGGCCCCCGCAACGCGCAGGAAACGCGCGGGCGGGACGCGGCGCGGACACTACCGCGTCCCGCCCATCGTTTATTGCATGTGTTGCCCGCCGTTGATGGCGATATTGGATCCGGTCACGTAAGCCGCGTCCTCCGAGCACAGATAGGCAACCAGGGCCGCCACCTCCTCCGGTTTGCCGAGACGGCCGACCGGAATCTGCGGCAGGATCTTTGTCTCCATGATCTCCTGCGGCACGGCGGTGACCATCTTGGTGGCGAGGTAACCGGGGGATATGGTGTTAACCGTCACGCCCTTTCGTGCCACTTCCAGCGCCAGCGACTTCGTGAAACCGTGCATGCCGGCCTTAGCGGCCGCGTAGTTGGTTTGACCGAAGGCCCCCTTGGAGCCGTTGATGGAGGCGATATTGATGATGCGGCCCCAGCCGCGCTCGACCATGCCCTCGCACAGCGGCTTGGTGACGTTGAACACCGAGTCAAGATTGGTGCGGATCACGGCGTCCCAGTTCACCTTGTCCATTTTCTTGAACGCCATGTCGCGGGTGATGCCGGCGTTGTTCACCAGGATGTCGACCCGACCCATGTCGGCCAGGATCTTCGCCATGCAGGCCTGGCTCGCGTCGTAGTCGGCCACGTCCACCGGATACGCGCGCAGCTCCCGGCCGGCGGCAACCATGGCAGCAAGCCAGCTCTGCACGTTCGGGTTCTCTGGCGAGTGGGTCACGACCACGGTATAGCCCGCGTCGTGCAGCTTAATGCTGATAGCCTCTCCCAGGCCCGCCCATGCCGCCTGTCACTACTGCGATTCGTTTCGTCATACTACCTATCTGTAATCCTAATGTTGACCGACCCCTGACACCCCATGGTCGTCCCGAGTAAATTGCCATCGGCTTTCGAGATGGCTACCCGGCACGCGGCAAGGTGGACGCACTCAGCCTTGGCTGACTAGCTCGCCGGTTTTTCCGACTTCTGGTTTTGTTGGATTTAATTTCCCCGCCCGTGCAGGCAGTAGCCGGGCGCACCATTCCCTCCAATCGGAACATCGGGGATGGATTTGTTTGGGGGTTGCGCGATGCCGGAACGAAACGCTCCAGAGAGCTGCGCTTAAGCTCCGGATGCCATCCGAATCCGTTGGAGGTTCGGAGCGCTTAGCCCACCTGCAGGAGCACGGCGCTGCGCAACGACAGTGCCATTGCGCAGCGTCGCAAGTCCTACCGCTTTGCGGTGCGCGGCGCTCGTGCGTCGGCTTGCTGCGCAGCCTCCGACGCAGCGTTGGCCGCCGCATCAACGTTGGTTCTGGCAACTTCGACCGCTTGCTTGGCGGCCTGCTGCACTGATTCATAGCTGCCTTGGGCGGCCGAGAACGCGGATTGCAGCAGCGCGGTGGCGGCTTCCGAACCGGCCGGCGCGTTCTTCACGAAATTATCGAGCAGCACTTGCGCGTTGCGGCTGTGCTGTTCATATTGTGCTTGCGCCACTTTCCCGATATCGGCCTGGGTATCCGTCCACGATGTCGTAGACCTGACGGCTGTACGAGATGGCTTTTTCGGCCGCCGATTGGGCCAGGCTGGCTTGCAGCGCGAACAGCTCCCGCAAGCCTTTTCCGGCCACTGCCTGTTGCAGGCAGTCCTGGCTTTCGTCGATCGCGGACTTGGTCGCCTCCAGGTTCAGTTCGGTCAACTTGTGGAAGCCTTCAATTGCCTTGTTTGTCAGGGCGAACAGATTTGCGACGTTAGCTCGTTGGGCGGCAAGCCATGGCTCTTGGTCGATAACACTCATTGCTGCTCTCTCCTGTAGCTCGACGGCGCGTGTCTGATGGACGACATACAAGTTTGGTATCGCGCGCCCATGGTCGAAGGGTTTCACCACCTGGGGACGCCACCGTTTGTTGCCCCCTGCTTTTGGCCACTCCCGCACCTGCTCGGCGGCGGGATCGACAAGATATTCACCTCGACGACGACGTGGCAAGATGCGCAGGACCACCGGCGCGTCTCGGAAAAAGCGCGCCGGGTGTTGCCACTCACGTCCCTGCCTGGAGATGAGCATGTGCAATAACTACGCCCCGGTGCAACGCCCGCTGCTGCGCGACGTCTACGGCGTCGAGCCGTCCGCCCTGGAGTACCCGCAGGAGACCTGGCCGGACTATGGCGCGCCAATCATCCGAGCAAATCAGGATGGCAAACGCCAAGCTCTGATAGGTACCTTCGGCATGATCCCGAAATCCCGCATTCCGCCCGGCGTAAAGAAATTCGAGACAACCAATGCGCGATCGGAGACGATTCGCGAGAAGCGATCATTTGCGGGTGCCTGGACGAACGGTCTGCTCTGTCTCGTGCCAGCCTAACGGTAAGTTGCCATGGCATGGACATCCAAAATTCGCAGTGCTGGCGCGGCCTTGATCTGAAATGACGCTGTCCATAGCGCCATCGGTTTTTGCAGGGGGGGCCATGATGGCGTCCATACCTCAAGGTTCTTCGCGTGCTGGCTGACTTCGCGGGCACAAGTAGACTATGTCGAGCTGGACGCCGGCGCGGCGAAGACTGTCCGGCCGACCGACATATCATGGGCGACGGATTGGCGTCACATTTGAAGGCAACTTGGCTTCCAATTCGGCGACGCGGTCGGTCAACTCGAGAATCTTTACATTGGCTTCGTTCAGCAGACAGGTCACCAGATCCCGTTGTTTCGTGAGATCTTCGATTCGATCCCGCAGGTTGCGATTGCGCTTGCGCTGCGCCTGAAGAATTTGGCGTGGGGATGGTGGGCGATCATCGGCATGCGCAGCGACGAAGTGCTGTATTTCCTGTATCAGCATCGGAAACCGTGATTTCTTCAATGCGCTGGGATCGCAGCCGGCTTCCTTCGCGACGTTATTCTGGCTCACTGGCGTTCCTTCAGGCAGCCGCTCGGGTTGTCCTCGTTTTAGACGCTCGAACGCTTGGCGATACGCTGCCTCGGCCGATAGCCGCGTGCCGGGATCAATCTGGTTTGATGACATCGAAGAAGCTCCTGACACTGCGTTTCTGGGCTTCCAGTGACGCCCGCAATGGACTACCAGGTGGCGCTCCTGCGAGCTGCTCATCGAGATGCCGTTCCAAGGCCTCAATTTGCCCAACCCTGTCGTTGTCATACAGGACATCAGGACAGGGCTTCCCAGCGTGGTTGAGATCGCCGCCACCGCAATGCGCGATGGACTCGAGGCCGCCATAAGGGCATGGCCCGCGGTTCGTGCATAGACCAAGCAAGATCTCGCGGCAGGCTACGCGGCCTTCTTTTGCGAGCTTTGTCAACTTTCTTGCGTCGTTCGGATTAATGAGCCGTACGATTTCTGCCTTACGCTTATCCCCGTGCGGGCTGACGTAACGGTCCGTCACCATGCAAGCGAGTTTCCTTCCGAGCGTCTCATACATGGTTCGCACGTAGAGCGTTTGGGCGTCTTCTTCAAGTGGCACACGAGCATAGCCGCGACCGTAGTACAAACTCATAGCACGTGAAACGTGCTTGAGTTGATATTGAAGCGAGGCGTCTGACACGAGGCCGGATGCCTGCATGTTGACCGCCCCGGTTCGCCGCAATTGGTGCCATGCCAACGGCCAGATCTTGCCCACTGCAAACCGCCTAGAATCCAGTGTTGGTGTGACAAGCCGTGCCACGTCAAGGTCCGGTTGAGTGATGCGCAGTTCGGCCGGATCAAACAATTTCGGGTATAGCGTTAGCAAGACAGAGTAACTGGGATTGCTATGCCGAAGGTGATAGGCCGGTTTGCGACCCACGTTCCACGGTTCATAGACATGGGTCTGCAGGAAAGGATTGCTCCCGTCTTCCGATGTGAGCGGTACCGATGGATTAGCCTGGGCGCACGCGATCCGTAGGCGCGCGATAGCGTTCATCGCCTCCACCGCCTCTTTCGCCGAGGGTGAAGCGATCCAGATCGCTTCGAGATCACGCATCGTTTTAGTCGTGACGCCGCGTAAGGTATGGATGGGACCAAAGACAGGATCATCTTCGACACTATGGCAATCTGCCCGAAGATTCCATCCTTCCTCGATTCGCATTAACGAGAAATTCAACAAGTAGGCGAGCCCGACGCGGCTGACCAGGGTGAGGTATCCGGAGAACGAATCCACCCCAATCGATGCCTTCCCATACTGCCGCCCTCGAGGCCCCACCCAGCGCGCCAGCAGCTCGTCAATACCGAACTTCACAGCCGTCAGTGCAAAGGGGCCAAAGAATTGCTTGCCGCTTCTCGCTCCGGTAACGCCGCGTATCCACTGAAATGGATTGGACGCCGAGGAGACTGGCCCCACAAGCGCCGCCGTAAGAGATCCATAATTCCAGGCATAGGCGTCAACACAAAAGCGAAAACAGTCCTCGACCTGCTCTCGGTGTGCGAGGAAATCGTCGAGGCATGTGCGGAGCCGCTCTAGCTGGTATCGCCAGATCCGTGGYGGGACGTAGGGCGTCTGCAGCATCTCGTGGGCTGGGAGTGCCGCCTCTAGGCACACCATCCCATCACGGTCCAGCAAGGTGAAGCCGAGGTCGTCGCGATGCTCATGGAGCGCGTGCAGGATTCGCATGATGCTGCTCCCGCGCGATGGCGAAATCACCTCGGGAAGCCGGCTTGCCACACGCGGGAAACGCATTAAATCTGACGCCAGGATGCCCTCACGTGAGCACAAGACAAACAGCGGCCGGATCAGGCCAAACTTCGTTACTAACGTTCGTGCCGACCGCGCACCGCGTGGGCCCCACAGCCACCACCCCACGATCAGTCTCAATAGATTTGCGTTGGCCCGATCGATCGGTGGCGACCTGTGCAAATCGCCATCGCCGAAATTGAGCGGAACTGCCTTGCCTGCCCACGGGTCCATCCTCCAGATCGAATCGCCCCAACGGCTCACGACGTTGCCTGCAACGTCGATGATCGCTGGCCAGTCTTGTGCCGGGGGCCAGGTCGACGGGCGGTAGTTGGGCGCAGTGGGTACGACCAGAGGGGACTCAATTGCGAGTCCTAGGCGCAAGGGATCGACGCTCATGAGCGAACCTCGGCGAGACGGACAAAGCCCTGCCAAGCGGGATGATAGTCGCCTTCTTCAATGCGCAGGAGTGCTTCGCGCACCCACAATCCCCGCACCTCGCTGCTGCTTTCATAGAACTTCAGCTTGGCGGTTAGCCTGTCGACGGCGAGTGCGGCGGGATGTGGAACGGCCGATTTCTTAGGTTCAGATGACGGACGGTCGCGTGCCAATTCGAGTGACTTCAGGTAACGGAAACTTGTTAGGGACCAGACGTGGTCCTCACTATCGACGTCGCGATGGTGAACGCAAAACAGGCAGCCTGCCGGGCTAATGCAGTCGGGCGGCGTCGCATGCGGTGGGATACCCGGCACGGCCACAGGTGTTGGCGAAACGCATCGCCCTGGCCCGGGAGGCGCGATGTTCGGATCCGCATGGCGGTGAAAGCGCGAAATCTCCAGCATTGCGACCTGTGGATTGGGTTCGGCGTAGTCGCGCAGCATAGTCTCGCGTGCGTGCTGTGCCATCTCAGCCGCCAGCGCTGGATCCTGCAACTCTCGTAGCAGCCAGTTGATTCTGACCTTGCGCAAAACCCTAGGCGACACGAAGGCGATGCCAAGCCTGCTGCATATCGTCCGGACCCTGTTGAACATTGGAGGCGTATCTTCTGCACGGCTACGCCTCACAAACGGAAAAAGTAAGCCGCACGGATCATCCGGAAACATCGTTGATCGCCAAGTGAGGTAACGTTCGAATAGGGAACGATATTCGCGATAGATCTCGAACTCGACCTCGCCTTCCCGGCGATGCTTGTATCGGCGTACCTGATAGCCGTCCAAATGACTCGTGTAGTGGAAATGGCCCACGCTGGCCGTGACAACTTGGGTCCGGTTCATGCCCGTCTGGGCGATGAACAGTAGCAATTCGGCTTCGATCCTCAAATTGACCAGTGGATATCGAGTGCGGAACGACGTATCCGCCGTCCACGCGGCGCGCGCTTGATCGGAAATGGGAGCACGCCGCCGTCGCGATGCATCTCCGTCAGCACGCTCGACTTCTGGGCGCGGCAGGAACGACCATTCTTCAAGGACCTTCCCGTTACGGAACGGAACACGCACTGGCAGTGAACCGCGTATCGACTCCACAGTTAATGCATCGCAAATATCGACTATCGCGTGCCCAAAGGCAAACGACTGAGCCAAGCTCTGCTTGCTTGCCTTGGTGTTATGAACCAGTCGGTCGTCGCGGGGCTTGCGAATACGCGTATCAAGCAGAGTGCAGACACGTCGTTCTAACACTCTGTCCAACACAACGGCAACCGACTTGGCAAGCTGGTACGCGCCCCGCTCCGTTAGATCGCGGTCAACGCGTTGCCGGTGCAACAGGTAGTCGGTCCAGTGAACAAATGTACGGGCTACGGTGTCGAGGCACAACGCAGGCCCGGAATCATCAGCCCATGCGAAAAACCACCGCAGGCAATAGATCTTGGCCCTTGCGGTCTCCTTACTACCACCGCTGACAAGGCCGCTCGCAATCTCTGCGTGTATTCTCTGAACGAGCTGTATTCGCTCCAAAACAGGGGCTCCCAAGTAGCCGCCTGCTATTAGACCCGCAACCTTATTCACTGGGGCCGCGGCACCGCCACGATAAAGTATGGAGCGCAAATCCCAACGCGTCTCCTTGGGGCCGAGCCGGATCATTGGAAACGTCAGATCTGGAAGATCGATGTCGCACATCTCGACTCCTCACGGTGTCCGCTGCGTGACGATTCCAGTAAAGGCGGCCATGAACGCGTTGGCTGCCGCCTCCTTGGCGGAGGCCTTTTGGATGAACTTGATGTATCGGAACGTTGTTGCCTCGTCCCGGTGCAGCAAGGCGTCCTTTACGATGGCGACGGCGTTGACAGCGCCACCGGCCGCTATGACCAGGCGCGCCAACTCCGTGGCAAACGTGCAGCGGGTCTGGTGCACATGGAAATGACGCATTACGCCGAGGCCGGCTGCAATTCCAGTCCGCCGCAAGGAGGACATCTCGACATTGACTGCCGTCGACTGATCCGAGTTCCGCCGGCCATAGCCATTGCCGAACCGCGTCAGGAAGAGCAAATGTCGGTCCTGATGCGATGCCTTTGCTTCCCGCATCAAACGCCGTGGGTTGCCGGCGTACTCGAGCAGGTCTTCCAACAACGGCTGCGGAATCCACACCTGCCCAGTGACGCCGAACTTGGTGTGAACCGGTGGAGAAGCGCCAGGGCCGACGGCGAGACGGCACAACCCTGGCGCCAAAGAGTCTGGTACAGCGTGCTCAAGCGTCGCGACCTTCAAATCGCAGATGGTACCTAGACGCATCCCAGAGAAGAAGCCGAGTGACAGGATGCGAAACAACTCCGGGCTGGCGTGTTCGTGTGCGAAAGTGAGAATCGCGTCGCGGTCTCCTGTGGACACTGGCAGCAGACCGTCCTCGAGCCGTTCACCTGGGCGGGCGCGATTGGGAATCGCAAGGTCCGTCGTTAGCCTCGCAAGGGTTCGTTCAAAGCCAACGGAGTCGAAGTATTTGATGAAGACGATCTTGTCACGCCAGAGCGGCGATGTAGGGGAAATCAGACCGCGTGCCTGGGCCCAACGATAAAAATGAATGACCTGGCGCATCCTCATGCTTGCGGTCGAAGGGCTAATCTGGCCATTATTCCTGGCATCGATGAGGGCACCCCGATACTGAACGAGGCAGCGCTCCTCCTTGCGGATCGGAAAGGCGAACCACTTCAGGTCGCGAGACTCAAGGAAAGAGGCGAAGTCGGCAAGGCCACGGAGATTCGATTCAATAGTCTCAACGCCCACCATCTCACGAATGACACGTTCGACGGCCCAGAGGTTTGCCTCCGTCCATGGGGAGTGATCAGCCCAGAATATCTGCGCCAAGGACGGTATCGCTCGACCATTACGTTGAGGCGCATAATGCACTTTTCCGTCAGCAATCTCACATCGGTGAGGGACAAAATGGATATGTTCGACACTAGCCATGAACACCCTCCAAGCATCGGTGTCCATACTCTCGACGATCTTGGTTACACGTCCATTACGTCTGCTTACCATTATCCGACGGGCCTCTGCGAACCCACCTGCGAATCCGGTAAGGCAGAGCACTGTCGCGACTGCGCCGGCGGCGTTCGCCACAGCCGGCCTTGTAGCACGCTTGGACAATCGGCGCGAGCAACTCCACCGTGCCGACTGTGAGCGCGGACAATGCCTTGAACAAGATCCCCGCTCGGCGCGCAGGCCCAAGCCGGCAGCCGGCCGAGACCGGCCATGAGCCGCCGTTCGACATCACCGCCACGCGGTCATTCTAGCGGCTGCTCCGCTCAAACAGCGGCCCCTCGTTCTCGCATTTTGTTGGCGTTGTATTGGCTTAAGCCGGTCATACAGCCAGAAGGCCGCGCGATTGCTGATTTGTCTACTGCCGAGCACGTCGCGCTAATCAAAATGGCGGAACGGCGGTTTATCGCTGCGCGCGAGACCGAGCCCACCGAGCGCGCAAAGCGAAACACGACTCCGTTGGGCGGTCCTGATTCGTGATAGGTCTGGTTATATTCACGCGATACGCCGGCACGCAACCTCGCTATCGCCGATGAGCATTACAACGCGAGCCGTTCCCCGACGGCGCGCGGAATTGCCGCTCACCGCGAGAGCTCAGATGCCATGGAGATATCAACCCTAAGGATGTGACCGTGTCCGGAGGCATGGGGCAAATTCAACTGCTATCACGATGCACGCAGCAAAGGTGCAAATTACGGTGTTGGCGTGATCTTGCGGATCCTATTGTTGGCCGAATCCACAGCAATAGGTGCTTGACTTCCAACGCCCCATAGAAGTCTTACTGTGTCGTTAATTTAGGGGCAGCGCCAGCCCAGACTGGTAATGGAATCAGGCACGTTTCGCTGTGCGCGCTGAGGAGCCGCTCGGCACGTAATCATATCTGGCGTAACGTCCGCCTCGTGTCGCACCCGACATAGCGCCTCTACCGTTCCGGCCTCAGCGACGTCCCCACCTCGGCAGGAATCCCAATAGTCCAATTACAGGCCCGGGCAGCAACAGCCACGCAACGTGAAACCCGACGCGCTGAAAGCATGACGTGGCTATGCCGATCGATACGACCGTAAGCGCAAAGCCAATGGAGTTCTGAATTGCTAGCGCACTCCCGATCAGATTCGGCGGGCATTCCTTTGCAGCGAGCGCGGAAAACTGTGGCGAATCCGCCACGACTGCCGCACCCCAGACGAGCATGAATGCGAACAGCATTTCGGCGGAGATTTGCTCGGCCACCAAAGGAAACAGGAGGCAGCAGGCCCCGGAAATGGCCAGCGCACCGGCGGCGATCTTCTCGCTGCTGATCCATCTGGTCAGCACCCCAGCCAGAACGCATCCAAGCGCGCCCGTCGCGATGATAGCGAAAGAGAGACCCGAACTGCCTGCGCTGTGGAGTCGTTGATTCAACGCCGCGCGGAGTACGAGCATCGGCACCAGGGTCCAGAACGTGTAGAGCTCCCACATGTGCCCGAAGTAACCGATCGCGACCGCGCGAAACCGGGGATTCCGGAATGCCGTCAGCGCGCCCTGACCGCGTAATGCTGTGCGGGCCGCACAAGGACGATGCGAGCCATCGCCCTGGGCATAGATGACTGCCGCGGCGATGACGGCCAGCAGTGACGAGGTGGCGATGACATACTGCCACGGCCAGGAAGACGCGAGCATGTGCATGCCGTGGGGCAATGCGGTGCCAAGCGTGAGCATGCCTACCAGCAACGCTAACGCGGTCGGCGCTCGCCGTGGCGCCCAACCAATGATCAATTTCATCCCGATGGGATAAATGCCCGCGAGCGAAAGCCCGACCAGGAAGCGAAGCACAATGGCGCTTGTCAGCCCGGCTGACAAGCAGGCAAACATGACATTGAAGGTGGCACCCAGTATAGAGCACACTGCAAAGATCCGACTCGCCGGATACCTGTCTGCAATGCCCGTCACCGCAAAGACCATCGTCCCGAGAATGAATCCAATCTGGACTGAAGCCGTCAGGAGCCCAATGTCCGATGCAGTGATCGACCACGCTCTCAACAGGTCATCGGCCGCGCTGTTCGCACTGAACCACATTGACGTACTGAACAATTGGGCGAGCGCGATGATCAGGACGGGGTCCATTCGCCGCTCGCGCCCGTTGACGTCTATCGCCTGGTCCGTGTGTTCGATCATTTTTTCCGGGTGTGGCAAGGAGACTGTGGCGCCCCTGTCATCGGGATCTCCGGATGCCATGTTCGAAAGATCGGCGAGAGGACGCTAACGTCCTCTCGTCGAAACCTACATTCGAAGCCGCTACTTCAACAGCGTCGTAACCTTGACGGGATTCGCCAGGGTATCGCGAATCGGAGAGCGCCACTCCAGCGTCTGGATCAACTCCCGAATCTCATCTTGCGACGCATTCTGACTATTCACCGATACATTGACGCGAATCTCCTGTGCCCCGGATCGAACCCCCTTGTCGGTGCCGAGGAAACCATTGAGATCGATGTCACATTCCAGATCAAGCGCAAGCTTCTCCAGCCGAATGCCACGCTCCGCAGCCGTTGACACAAGCGTGACCGCGTAACAGCCTGCCAGGGCTTTTAGTACATATTCCGCCGGACTTACCGCCGTATCACTGCCGAGCAGGGTCTCCGGCTCATCGCTCTCCAGGCGATACTTTCCGCGACGCGATTCGCTCATTTGACCTGCCTGGCTTAGCGCCCCCGTTTGCGACGTCAGACGAAGGCCTCCGCTTGACTCGCTGTCCAGACGAAACGTCACCTTGCCAAGTTCCGGGTTCTCTCGCACGGCGGCTACCGTGTCCGCCAGCGTCTTGGGGTCAACAAACGGATATTGGTTGTTCATTTGATCTCCTATTTTTACAGATGCAGCATTAGAAATGTCAAAATCTTTCATTTATATAAACCACGCACATGCGCTAGACACTGGCCGATTCAGTCGCTTCCTTCCTCAGTCTCTGTTTGTCAACCTTTCCGACTGGCAAGAGGGGAAGATCCTTGCAGAGCAGGAAGCGCTTTGGAATCTTGTAGTTAGCGAGCCGGTCACGGCACCATGAGACAAGCGCTTCGCTTGTCAGCGAACAGCCGGCCTTGGCGACCACAAATGCCCAACCTACTTCCGAGAAAGTGCGATCCGGCACCCCGACTACAGCGGTCAGCAGCACATCCGAATGCTGCTCGATCGCAAGCTCGACCTCTCGTGGATACACGTTGTAGCCACCCGACTTGAACATTTCACTGATACGTCCGACGAAACGGATATTTCCGTCATCACGCAACTCGGCCAGGTCTCCGGTCCTGAGCCATCCATCCGCCGTATAGGCGGACGCCGTCGCATCCGGCCGGTTGAGGTACCCCCCCATACTGAATTCGGCACGGACCTGCAATTCACCGGTGACTCCCGGCTCGCAGTCCTTTCCATGCTCATCAGCAACTCTTGCCTCTCCTTTCGGTACTGGCCGCCCGATGGTATTTGCAAGAACCTCGATACTTGCATCTCGATCAGAGTATGTGACGGATCCGCACGTCTCGGTCATGCCATACGTCAATCCAACCTTGCAGCCTGTGGCGTTCAGTATCTCAAGCAACTCGACAGGCATGGAAGCCCCCGAGAATATGAACCAGTCCAAAGAACCGAACAGTGCCGGTTCGAAGTCTGGCTGGTCCACGATGTACTTAACCATCGTAGGCAGTGCGATCAAGACATTGATCGCGCCTTCTCGCAAGGCTCTGATATACATCTCAGCTTTGAATCGGCTTTGGAAATATACTGTACCGCCCCCGACGAAGGCGTACAACGACAGAAAATGCATGCCGCCGATGTGATTGATCGGCAGCGGATTGATGAGTCGTGGATAATCCTGCGCCGGAAATCTGGTGTTTTGCGTGAAACTACGCCGCACCAGGTCACGTTGCCGCAGCAAGACACCCTTCGGCTTGCCGCTAGACCCTGACGTGTAGACAAGCAGTAACGGAGCTGCGATATCGGCGCTCGCGATAGCTGCATTGCGCACCACATTCGAAATATGTTCACCCGAGGTCAGCCACTCGGCGAAGCTGATGTCGAAGGCATCATCGCGGATACCAACACGACCAAGTTCGATGGTCTTCACTGGTCGATGCGGGAGCGTCCGCAGGAATGCAATGTCCAGTGCATAGTTGCGACCTTCAAATTCCGATATGCCCACCAGCATGCTGGGCTGCGCATCGGCAACGATGTATTCGAGCTCCGGCCGTTGATACTTCGGATTCAAGCCAAGCCAAAGCAATCCGAGGCGCGCAGCGGCAATGAACAGTGTCATCACCTCCTGGCACGGATAAGACAAAACGGCAAGGCAATCTCCCCTGCGCATACCGGCGGCAAGCAGGGCATTGACGCAGTGATCGACATTTCGCTGAAGCTCGCCATAGCTGACGGCGACGCCATCGTCGTCGACAAAGGCAGCTCGCTGCGGATACTGGGCGACGTGTCGGTCGAGCACTTCCGCAAGCGTGGGAACGGATCCGGCGGCCAGCGCAAGCCGCTGCGTTTGAATAGTGTCACTTATGATAGGCATCCCCGTCTCCGATCAGGTACGCTTCTTTTCTTCTAGAGCGCCCAGTGCCACTAGCCGCGCCGCCGCCCCCTCCTCATCCTGCATACACAACAGCATATCGCCGGCATCCCTATGGGAGGCGACTGCGTTCAAGGCCACGGAGAAATCGTTAATCGACTGCTTGATGATCTGCACCGGCAGCTTCGGCATGGCGCAGACCTCCTCAGCCAGCGCCAGTGCCGCCTGAATTGCCCCCCCCTTCGCGGCCACGCGGTCCGCGAGACCCCACTGCAGCATTTCGTCGGCGCCATGACGCTGGCACAAGATTGACATGGTCTTTGCTCGCGCCGGGCCGACTAGTCCAACCAGCCGGGGAAGGGCGCTCCACCCATAATTCAGGCCAAGCTTCACTTCGGGGACGTAGCACCATGCGTCATTGGCCATCACGCGCCAATCGCACGCCAGCGCGAGCGCTAGTCCGCCTCCAACCGCGCCGCCCTCAATCGCCGCAATTGTTACCTGAGGCAATGACTCCCATTCGGCGCACATCCGACTACCTTGCCTGGCCAGCTTGATCTTGACGCTGGTGTCCGGCAGACGCGCAAACTCCGCGAAGGTAGATACATCCGCGCCTGCCGAGAAAAACTCCTCACCTCCCGTCAGCACGATTGCCCGCACCGTCGAATCATTGCGCAATTCCTCGATCGAAACCAGCATTGATTCGATGACCTTATCATTGATTGCATTGCGCTGAGCCGCGCGATTGATAGTAAGCATTGCGACCCCACGTGCTGGCCTAGTGAAACGGATGGCTTCTTCATAATTAATCATAAGTTTCTCTCTTCAATATCAATAACTATTTTTCCAACAAATTCGCGATTCAGAAGCCGATTTATCGCCTGATCGACCATTGACAGCGAAAATCTTCCGGAAATTCTTGGCTGCAGCAGCCCCTGCCGATACATTGAGAAAAGTGCGTCAAATGCTTTTTCTGTCGACTGTGGTCTACGCAACTGATAACTGCCCCAGAACAATCCCACAATATCGCAGTTTTTCACCAATACGTGGTTCGTAGGAAGATGCGTACTGCTCCCACTCGTGAAACCAACCAAAACAAGCTTCCCCTCCCAGGCCAGACAGCGTAATGCGCTTTGGGTATAGTCCCCACCCACGGTATCGAACACAACATCGACTCCAGCGTCGCCGGTATAACCCTTGACCGCCTGCGTCAAGTCCTCGGCCGCATAATCGATTGTGGCTATGGCACCGTGCGCGCGAACCACGGCCAGCTTTTCTTCCCCTCGCGCCGCACCAATCACCCGCCATCCAAGTGCTCGACCTAGTTCGACCGCCGCGAGCCCAACACCGCCGCTGGCCCCTATTACCAGCAACGATCCAGGAGCACGATTCCCAATACGCTCGGTCAGCCCGCAGAATGCCGTGCCGTATGGAATGAAGAATCCCGCAGCAACGTGCATCGGCATTGCGTCCGGGATCCGGACCAGGCGGCGTGAATCGGCCGCTACATACTCCGCGTAGGCGCCCTGCTCCACCTGCCCCATGACGCGATCACCCGGCCGCAAGTGCGTCACATCCGCACCGGTGGAGACGATCGTTCCCGAAAACTCTGCACCAGGAATGAAGGGCGGAGTCACCGAACTCTGATAGCGGCCGGCCAGCAGCACGCTGTCGGCGAAATTGAGTCCTGCCGCAGCCACCTTCACCAGAACCTCATGCTTAGTAATTTCCGGAACAGCGGTCTCAACAATAGGCAGTCGCTGCGGCCAGCCCCAAGCCTTGCACATTAGCGCCCTCATTGCTGCATTGTGGACGGTAGCCACAGGGCAAGCTGCGGAAACGCAATCAGCAGCACAATAAACAGCAGATGCGCCACCACATGCGGCCAGATGCCATGGAACACCTCCTTGACGGGGACATTGGCGGTCTTCGCTACCACAAAGACATTCAAACCAATCGGAGGTGCAACCATCCCTATTTCCGCCAGGACGATCTTCAATATGCCAAACCAGATTGGATCAAATCCGAGCTGAATAATGAGTGGGATTACCACCGGGACGGTAAGGATAAGAATCGACAACTGATCGAGAAAGCAGCCGAGCACCAGGTACATGACGACCAGGAAAGCCAAGACCATGTATGGCGAGAGGCCCAGGGAGTGCACATAGGCGATCAGGTGCTGCGTCGCTTCAGTAACGGTCAGGAAATACCCAAAAATTTGTGCGCATGTAACGATCAGGGCGAGCATCGCGCTAGTCGAACAAGTTTTGAGCAAGGCATCCGCGAACATCGACCAGCTGAACTTACGTGTGTAGATCGTGAAGAGCAACGCGCCAAACGCGCCGATAGCCGACGATTCGACCGGCGTCGCGATACCGAGGTAGATAAAGCCGGTGACAATGCCGAAGAGGAAGATGAAGGGCCCGGCTACAGGCAGAGTCTGAAGCTTCTCGCGCCACGTATAAGACCGACGATTCGGTGCGCGCTTTGGGTCCAGCCAAATAAGTAGCCAGATCGTCAGGACGATCGTGACGACAACAAGCGCTGCGGGGATAATGCCCGCAACAAGCAGTTTTGCCACGCTCAGGCCGCTCAGGAGACCAAAGAATATGATCGCCACGCTCGGCGGGATAAGCATAGCCAGGGTGCCCGAGATCGAAACTATCCCATAAGCAAACCGCGGCTCGTATCCCGCCTTCACCATCGACGGGATAGCCGCGGATGCTAACGTAGCAGCCGATGCGGTACTGGAGCCGGAAATGGCACCGAATGCAGCGCCAGACACGGCGGTGGCGATGCCAAGTCCGCCTGGCAGGCGCCCTGTCCAGGCCGCAATCGCGGAGAACAAGCTGTTTGAAATCTGGCTTGCCACCATGAGTTGCGCCATGAGCAAGAACATCGGAATGGTAAGAAACTCGTAGCTACTGACCGCTGAATAGGGCGCCGTTGAAAGAATGCCGACCAGCAGGTCGCCTCCCCCCCATGCGACCAGGCCGGCAGAGCCTGCGATGGCGAGGGAGAATGCGACCGGGACACCTACGGTTAGCAGGAGGAGAAGCAGTAATGCCGAGAGTGGGAGGGTCATGTTATTCGATCCCCGATTCGATAGAGGGTGCAAGCGCCAGCGCGCCCTGGAACTCATCATCGCCTTCGGCCAAAAGATGAGCGATGCCTCGATGGGCGGTGCGAAGGAAGAGCGGCAGCATACCAAGTGGCACAATGGCCTTGGCAGGCCACATTGGCCATACGAGTGCCCCCATCATGGCTTCGCTTGTCGAGTACGCCTGTATGGTCTCTTGCAACCCCAGCCATCCTATGGTCGCAAAAACGACGGTAACGATCAAATACCCTCCGGCAAGCCCGCCGTGATACCAGGCGCTCGGCAGACGCTGTGCAAACACGTCGATTGCAACGTGCTCATTGCGGCTCAACGCGTAGGAAAATGAAAGGAAGAAGGTACTGAGCAGAAGATAGTTAGTAACAAGATCGTACGCCCACGCCAAGGGAGCATTAAAAATATATCGCATACCCACATCCGCAAAGGTGACAAGCATCATCACAACCGCGAAAATGGATGCCACACTGATATAGGCAAGATCTACTCTTCGAAGCCATCGATCCATTCTAATAAGAGAATTTCGCATCTTGATCTCCGTCGATATCATTTCTGAAGAGCGATAGCAAAATCCTTGAGCGTGCCAGATCCGGGTCGACCGCGCTTGTCGAGCGACGAAGCCCATTCACTTCGAACGGAAACCAGCGAATCTTCGATAGCCTTTATTTCCTTTGGAGGGAACATGCTAGCCTTGATTCCGCTCTTCTCCAGATCGGTTATTTCATTCACCTCTTGTCGGTCCACATACTCACAATGGTGCTTCGTCGTATAAGCGCCAGCTTGAATAAGGATCTGGCGGACACTTTCTGGAAAACGAGCCCAGGCCTTCTCACTCACGGCATATACCGTGACAAAACTCCCAAGACTCGTGTTGACGGCCATATGCTTCAGGGCGCTCTGCAGGCCAAAGGTCTTTACGCTTTGCAGCGGAGCCAGCGCCCCATCGAGGGTGCCGCGGGTCATTGAAGGAAGAATGTCCGGACCCGCCATGCGCACGGATACTGCCCCGAGTTTGGTTGCCGTGAGATCCATCGCCCCGCCGGCGGTACGGAGTTTCAAGCCAACGAAGTCATGCAAGCTGGTGATTTCTTTCTTTGTCGTCAGCACTTTGTATGGCGCATACGCTACCGAAGCCAAGACATGCAGGCCATTCGGTTTAAACTCCTTTTCAGCGAGAATGCCCCCCTCTTTGACGAGCTTTGCGTAGGCGTTGCTTCCTTCGCATGCAGTCTGAAAAAATCCCGGTAGTTCGGCAACGCTGGAAAGGGGAAATTTTTCACTGATGTAGGACGGCGATACGTCGACGAGATCGGCGACCCCGCTCTGAGCCAGGGTCGCCATGTCCTTGGCCTTACCTAGCTGCTCGGCGGGGAAATACTGGAACTCAATTTGGCCTTTCGACAGCTCGACGACCTTCTCCATGAAGATCTTCGCACCATTAACTACGGTGTAATGTGAGACTGGCATCCAGTCCGCAAATCTGATCTTGACCTTCTCCTGCGCCTCGACATTTCCGGCATCCAAGATCAGTATCAGCGCGACCGCGGCCGTGCCGAGCATACCGCCACATTTTGAARCTCCATATTTAATGGTCGATTTATCTTTCATTTTTGCCTCCCCCATGATTTATAAAAAATGCCTGTGAATTAATTGTAAATTCGTAGTTATTTTATTTTTTCGGATCGTCCTGAAATATGTTATCAGAAGCCATATCTGCTGCTTTTTTTATTTTCTCGATAAAATCAGGCAGCGAGTGACTTTTCAGGCGTGCCGCGGGGCCCACGATACCAATGCTGTAAATACCCCGCATGGCACCAATCGCCACAGGACACGCAATGCTCGCCACCCCCTCTTCAATCTCGCCGTCACATAAGGCATAGCCATTACTGTGCACCTCCTTGAGTTGCTGTAGTACTTGTGGCAGAGGAAGCGGTGTCAGTCCCGATGCCTCGAAGGCACCGGACTTATAGAGTCGCTTGATTTCGTCCGAGGCAAGGTACGCGAGAATTGCTTTGCTTGAAGAGCAGCGATCGAGGGGGCGCAGACCCGTGCCAGGGTGGATGTAGGAGCGCGAGGATGTCGGCGGTGGAACAGCCTCGATCAGTTCCACGCGACCGTTCGCGTACTCGGCAAAGAATGCACTCTCCCCGACGGTTGCGACGAGATATTGCAGGGCCGAGCGGAAGGCGGCGCGCCTGCGATCAGCCTGCGCGTACCGCTTGAGCAACTCGCCAAGCGACGGGCCCAACTGGTAAGGGCCATTCACGCTCTCTGGTGCCTCGAGATATCCAACGGCAACCAGGGCAGTCGCCAATCGATGACTTGTGCTCTTGGGTAAGCCGGTCGATCTCACAATTCCGGCTAGATCCAAACCTGCAGGATTGTTGGAAACAGCAAGCAGAACCTGATGATAGCGGGCCAGCGGCATGGGAGGAGCAGTCACATTGAAACCAAAAAGTGAGATTGGATCCCAGTTTATGGATGAGAAGATAAGGCGTCAAGGCGATTGGGCTCAGGGTCTACCACTATTCGAGTCGGCTCCGCCAGCGACGACAAGCTCAAGGCTCATTCGAGACCGTGGGCCTTGCTTGCGTTTTCCAAACGGCCGATCGGGCTCTGATGATCATCCAGCCGGTCTCCTTCTGGTCGAGTAGAGGCGGCCCGGGCAGAGTCAAGGTCCAGAGCTGCCGGCGACATCCCGCTCATCCTGCCCGGCCGTCCCCATAGCAACCGGCGTCTGGTCGAGCAGGCGGCAATCCAGCACGGGGTCCGCTTGCGCGTGGCGCTGGAAGTGGACAGCGTTGCACTAACGAAGCGCCTGGTCAAGGCAGGATTGGGGTACTCCATACTGACTTATGTCGCCATCCAGCAAGAGATCGAATCGGGAGAATTGGTGGCGCACCGTATAGAGCGGCCGGCGATTCGCTCTACGGTCGCGATCACAACCCTGCGTGATCAGCCTCCCTCGCGCTTCGCAGAGGCATGGATGGCAATGATGCGCGAGAAGTTGCAGAACTTTATCGCGCACGCCACGTGGAGGTCAGACGTGGCTTGGCTGGACGATGTCGGTTCTGAACGCGCGCGCTGACTCTGAAGAGACGGCATGCACAGATATTTTGCTGCACCCGAATGACATTTCCAGATCGAGCATATCTGGTGAGCTTTTGGCTGTTGGCCATACTCTCCGAACGTCGCAGTTTGCAGATCACGCGCCAGTCAGCAAGGCTGGCTGAATGGCCGTTGTACCTTGGAAGCTGCCGCCGGAACCGCGCGGGGTCGAACGGCGGCAGAGGGTCGACAACAGCCTGTCGGGGGATCTAACTCCATCCATCCCTGATGTCCATAAGTTGTACCTTGAGGTGTGCGCGTCCATGGGCTGCACCTTACCGTTACCGGCTACCAGTTTCTACGAACCCAACTATGAGAGCGGGGCCAAGTCGGTTCGCTGGCGAATCTGGTTAAAGGACGAACCCGATTTCGCGATTGCGGGGCTATGGCGGGCCTGGCCGCGCGAGGCCGGCGCCGAGGTATTCAGCTTCACCATGCTGACGGTAAACTCAGACAAGCACCCACTGATGAATCGCTTCCATGCGCCGGGCAAAGAAAAACGGATGATTGTGATCGTGCCGCGGTCGGAATGGGATGACTGGTTGACGTGCCGGGGTCCGGATCTGGCGCGCAGCTTCATGCGGCCATACCCAGCAGAGCGGATGGATGCAGAGCCGGCGCCGCAGACCATCAAAGAGAAGGTATGACATCCTCCGAATAGCGCCCGGTACCGGCGAGGCCCTTTTCGCTCCCATCGGATGCAGGCGCGCACTAAGCTCCCTGCCTCGGAGGACCCAATTGCAGCCAACTGGGAAAGCGGGTATCGAACTCCTGCGGAGAAATATCTGCCAGATGCGAACATGCCTCATTCGGCAGCGCAATGCTGAGTTCCTTGTGCCATAGAACCAGTCCGGCCATCCTAACGACACGGACGCGCTCCTCTCTCGGAACGGGGTATGTGGAAATGTGTCCGGGAACTGCCACCAATAAAACGCGCCGGCGCAGCTCGTGACTGAACCATCCCGACGAGTCGCGTCGAACCAATACCATGGTCGCAACGTGCCGATGCAAGTAAAACGCTCGCAAGGCCAGAAGCATTAGAAACAGCACCGATACCCGCAACATGATGTAGCTCCGCTGTGATGCAGCTACTCCCATTAAATCTAGGGCCGCTAGCCAACTCGGCAAGTGTGACCACTAGGGAGCTTTTTGTATATCCGGCTTACTACTTGCAACACTCGCCACCTCACAGGCTTGCCGAAATCACCCCCCACACTAGGTAGGCTAGCGCCGGCACCAGCAGCCAGACCGCAATCGCAAGGTAGTACCGCATACCATGGTGCGGTGGGTTGGAGTGAAAGTGGTGGATCACTGATTTCATGGCGACCTCCAGAATACTTGCGAAGTACCCAAGCCCCTATTCGAGAATATGCCCCGGTCCTGTCTATTGCAAAGCAAAGCGCATGCCACGCTTTCATCATTCTGCCTTCCCGTGAGCCACACACTATGCAGGTGCCCAACTCCCACCGCTGGCCGGTCGGTCGGATGCTTTGATATTTTTGTCAAATCTGATGATATTGCGTGGAAATTGCTCTCTTTCCCACTTTCGAATAGATTGTTCCTAGAGGCTATTGCCTCTCCCCGGTTCTACGCTCCCCGTGTATGAATCCCGGCACGTAGAGGCGCGACACCAATCGCGCCTTCTTTTTTGCGGGCACACATTTTCAAGCTATCTATCGGGCTTTTCGCAATGCGGAATATGCGGCGAAAACTTCATCCTTGCCGAGGCCACTGCCGATGCCATAGAACGCCAGCGGCGGCAGATCTGGAAACTGGATCAGGCCCACGCCGACAATCATCGACGTGGTCGCGCCCAGCAGCGCCCGGCCAATGATCAGCCGGAATGTCAGGTGTTCATCGCTCGTGAGCAGCTTCCCCAGGGCGATCATCGCGCCCATTACGGCCAATATTGCCAGGTTCTTTTCGTGCTCTTGCATGTAACCCTCCCCGTTATCCCTTGATGAATTGCTTTGCGCGCGCCCAGCGTTCCTGGCGGTCGGCCAGCCCATTGAGGCCGCCGTTGATCTTGCGTGTCAGCGCTTCGAATGCACCGGCACTCGGGGGTGGCTCTTGCGCGCGGCGTTCTGCGCTGGAGATGGCAAAGGCCGCACACGACGGGCTTCGCCCATTATTAAGTGTTGGCTTACAACAACATGAGGATTAAGCGACGCCTATATCAGATCTTGATATGTTTAAATTCGCGCCTCGCAGCGGTAGCTGCTTCACCTTTCGCGCCGCTGCGCAGGACCGGATTAGTCGCCCCCGCGCGGTCCGGTCTATTTTTTTGCCTGCGGCGTCAGCGCTGGAAAGGGAAATGCCCGCAAGCGGCGGGCTGGGATGAGTCGGCGGACTACTAGATGTCGATCAGCACGGACAGGTCCTTGGCGCCGGTTCCAACGGTTATTAGGCGCAGGCTGATGTCCGAGAAACGGAGCGCAACCAGCAGGGCAGTCGGCCAGTCGGTGGATGCGAATTGCGCTCCGGCTGCGAACGTCAGCGAACGTCAGCGTCATGATGTCCGTGCCGTTGACGTTCACCACAGCCACGGTGTCCGTGGAACCGGGCGTCGCCAGCTTGGCGAACAACGTCCGGAACTCGCCGCCGCGCTGCAGGAGCGTGACCAACGGATACGTCGTCAGCGCGCCGTTTATGACTAGCTCAATTGGCTCCGGGACTTGCGTTCCCGGCCTCATCGCATCGGTCGCCAGCAGATAGCAGTACGTGCCGGTCGTGGTGAAGTCACGGCCCTGCTGCAAGAGCAGGTTGCCATTCTGCAGGCCGGCGCCAGCCCCAGCCATCGACAGCAGCCCTTGATCCGGATGCAGCAGCCAGTCGGAGGCTTTGAGGTTCCACGCGCTCAGTCCAGGCTCGCCGGGCATCGATCCTAGGATCACGTAGTTCGGCCCAGAGCCATAGATGATGCACTTCCGAATGACGGTGTATCTGCTGTCGCTCAGGATCGCCTTGGCGCCTGGAATCTTGGCGCACTTATGTCGATAGATTCCGATACGACCGCCACTCTGGAAATACGTTGGGCGACGCGCATTCAGCAGGATGCGGAGCATGCCGGCATTATTGATCGGCGCCTGGCCAGAGATCATCGCAAAGGCTGCGCTGCCATTTCGCGAGATGATGTCGCCAACACTGATGGACGCTTCCAACGTCACCGCCGAAGTCAATGTAGCCAGGGCCATTCCCGCCAAACCAGCCATCGGTGATCAGCTCGTAATCGTCTCCCTCCACCACCAGCGGATAGATGGTATGCGCACCAGCATAGTTCTGCGCCTGCGCATCGGCGGCGCGGCCGGCATGGTAGGCGGCCGGCTGGCTGGCCGGTGATTGCGACGATGCCCGCCAGCATGTCCAGCCTTCCGTGCTCGGGTGGGTCCAGCCGGTGAAGTCCATAACGGCGCCGTTGTTCAGGATCTGGCCGGCGTAGGAGTGGCCTGGCCGCGTTTGAAGTCTGTGGTCATGGGCACACCGCGCGGGGGCGCGCCCGGTGATGGGTTGGATCAGACGGGCTTTGTCGGCCAGGTGATAGCGCGCGGGAAGCCTGCCTGGGCGGTGACAGCACGCAAGTCCTTGCGGTACTGGCTCAGCGCCTTCAGGTGCAGCGTGTCGTCAGCGTCCAGTTCCCCAAGCACGAAGCCGTCATCAGCGGCGCGATCAGCCGGTCGGCCTCGGCCAGCAGCGCGTCTCGCTGGACGCGCGCGGCCGCGGCGAGCCGCTCGGTCTCCAGCGCCACATCTAGCGTCCATCCCTCGTTGACCCACTTATGCGCGGGCGACGGGCGCGGCTCGTCGGTCAGGAACGACGGGAGATCCCCCAGGCCGGTGTACTCGGCGCCGAGCATGAACGGCGCGCCGTCAGCGGTGCGGAAGAGCGGCTCGGCGCGGTAGTCGGGCACCAGCGTCCAGGCACCATCCCGCCAATTCTGCGGGGGCCGCCCGGTGGCCGCCAGATACAGCGCGACGCGGCGCTCACTGGCCGCCGGCGGCGCGGTCGGGGTGGCATAGCCGGGCACGATGGGGTCATCAGCCTTCAGCGGGTTGTCGTCGGTCAGGCCATTGCCAAGGAGCCCGCCGCTGACGGGATGATAGTTGTGGTTTCCATGTCGGTCCTCAGTACTTGATGCAGGCGAGCAGCGCGATATTGCGCGGGCGCGTTACGGTGCCAGTCGAGTTGCTGGTGGTCGAGTTGGCACCGCCCGCATTACCGTCCCCGCGCGCGGTACCGCCACCGCCGTCCGTTCCCAGCGTCGACGGACTGGCGTGCGCGTGAGGTGCGATGTCGGCGGCCTGAGCACTACCGAATGACCTGGTGCTGCGCGGCCCATGGCACGGCGGAGCGCCAGCGGGCTATGTCGAGGTCAGCACGATAGGTCCGGCAGGGAGCATCACTGAGATCGAAGCGAAGCAATATCACGCCGGCGCGCAAAGCAGCATTGGCTCCACGCGCATCGAAGGTAAGCGCCTGCGCCTGGTGCTGGCCGGCCGCCCTGCCGCGCTTGAAGCCGACAGCGCGCGCGATTGTGGAGGTGATGGGCACCACCCTGCTGCTGGCCGAGTCCGGCGAGACGTTCATGTTGTCGACGACGCCGGTCTGGGTGCGGCCGGTTGCTGTGGCGCTGTCGGTCGCGCAGACAGCGGAGGTGATGTAATGGGCTATTTTCCGAATAACAAACCGGCCACCGTCACAGATGCGGAAACGATAGCTATACCGAGAGCCCATTTCGAAATGCGGAGCGCTTGTCGCGCAGTCTCGGCTTGGTCCAGCGCTGCTCCTGCCGCCTGCTCCGTCGCCAGAAGCGCTCGTTCCTCGCGTATCCCGGCTCGCCGGCTGTCGATCCTAGCGAGATATGCCCGAGCATTCTCCAAACGCGTGTTGCCGAACGCGTGGCGCTCTACGTTCTGCCGGAATTCGTCCTCACTGTGTTTAGCAATCCAATCGAGTATTTCGTCATCGCTTTCGAAGTTCGCCATGGCTTGCCTCCCAACGTTTCGCAGGATCGTAGCATGCGAAGGAAGCGAGACGGATGGGGATGGCGGGGTGAGCCTATTCCTCGACGCCCGGAATGACGTCCACCGCGGCTCTGCCCGCCTCTTCCGCGACCCGATGCGCCCAGCGACGGGAGAACGGGCCGCCATGGACCTTGATTCGCTTGCCGAATGCTGCGGCGCCCGGCGGCTTCATCGGACCTTCGATCTGGAACCAGACATCGAACATGTCCTCGGAGGTGCTAACCAGATCAGCGTTGATCACGAACCCACGGTATTCGGTGAGGCGACTCATGACTATCACCCAAGGCTGACAAGGATCGTAGCTGACTAAAGAACGCCCCACCCTCTTCAGCGGCCCAATGGTGCGCGCGCTATACCCTCAATGCGGGCGTTCCAGGCGATCAACGTACTTCTGAGCCCACAGGATCGCGTTGTGCTGGGCATCCTCGCGCGTCGTGTAGAACCCAAGCGCGTCGGACTCTTCAATCACGCGGTGATCCATACTCACGCGCCCCAGGGCTGCAAACTCTCCGCTTCCCGACGGCTTTGCAAAACCCTCAACTATGTAACCTCGGTACTTTTCGATGGACATGGGGAACGTTTCTCCTATCGGCGCCTGAGGACGCTACGTTGCAATTTCAATGGCCACTTAATAAAGCCTAGCATGCAACGCCACGCCGTGCGGCCTGGACGCCGGCTCTGCATCCCCCTCGTTATGGGGGTAGCGATGAGGAGGACCGCGGCGTCAGCGAGAACACCAAAATTGAGTGGACCGACCACACTTTCAACCCCTGGTAGGGTTGCCAGAAAGTCGGCCCCGGCTGTGACCATTGCTATGTGGAGACGCGCAACGCTCGCTTCGGTGGCGGCACGGCCGTGAACTGGGGCCCGGGCGCACCGCGGCGCCGCAGCAGCGAATCAAACTGGCGCAAGCCACTGAAATGGAACGCTGACGCCGAGAGATTCTGGTTCGAGCACAACCGACGGCAACGCGTCTTCTGCGCCAGCCTAGCCGACGTGTTCGACAACGCCGTGGATCCGGCCTGGCGCGTAGACCTACTTGAACTGATTGCGGCGACACCGAATCTCGACTGGCTGCTTCTGACGAAGCGAATCGGCAACGCACACGCCATGCTGGACGAAGCGCTCGGCGTACTGTCACATGGTCTTACCGAATGGGCGGATGTGCCCTGGCATAACCTGTGGCTCGGTGCACCATCAGCAACCAGGCCGAGGTCAACCGCGACATCCCGAAGCTGATGGCCGTGCCGGCGCGCGTGCGCTTCCTGAGCATGGAGCCGCTGCTGGGGCCGGTGGATCTGCGCTTCCCAACGATGTTGTGAGGCGGTGATCGGTGCAACCACTGCTGTAACGGGGATCGATGCGACGACCCGGATCACTACGACCACGCGCGCTGCCCATTCTGCCGCGGCACCGGGCGCCAGAAGATCGTGGATTGGGTGATCGTCGGCGGCGAGAGCGGCGCCAGCGCCCGCCCGATGCATCCGGACTGGGCCCGGAGCCTGCGCGACCAGTGCGCTGCGGCCGGCGTGCCGTTCTTATTTAAGCAGCATGGCGAGTGGGCGCCGAACTGCCTGTGCAATTCCGCGCACGCGCATGCCGACACACCGCGCCCCGAGCCCCGCAAGCCTGGCGTCATGTTCCGCTGCGGCAAGAAGGCCGCCGGTCGCCTGCTCGATGGTGTGCAACACGATGGATTCCCGGGGAGCGCGGCATGACCAGCCACAAGACGCCCTGGAACCCGTCGCGCCGCGCCCTTGTGCGCGTCAAGAACCCGCTGCCGGCGCCGACGCATTGCCTATTCTCCGCCGCGCCGGTGGTAATCGCCAATCTACGGTCGCGAGTATGGCGGTTGGCCGTGGGCCTACCGCTGCACGGGCAAGAACTGCCACGCCTACGTGGGCATGCATCCGTTCACGAACATCCCGCTGGGCACCCTGGCGGATGCGCCGACGCGGCAGGCCCGGACGCGCACGAAGTCGGTATTCAACCCGATCTGGGAGAGCCGGCGCATGACGCGCTCGGAGGCTTACATCTGGCTGGCCGGGCAACTCGGCATCGCTAATGTCGAGGAATGCCACATTGGATGGTTTGACGTGCAGACGTGCCAGCGCGTGGTGGTCGTGTGCCAGCAACTCGCCAAGGAAGCGAAGCGGATGGGGGTGACAGCATGACCCTCACAGCCTCATTTAACCCATCTCCTTATACAGAAGTACCGCCGGCCAGAGCGAAGGTGCGAGGCAGAAGTGGATGGATGTCGAGGCAGAGGGGGGTTGTATAGCGCCAGGATAAGACTGGGAGTGGGGGAAGTACCGAAGTATGGGCGGAAACCATTCGTTGGATTCCAGAGGGTTCGACTCCCTCCCGGCAAAGCCTAACCGGCGGCCGCGAAGCGAGCTTTGCATGCGAATGCGGTAACGGGCGTTGTTGCATTAATCGAATCTGAAGACAAAATGACCCCCCTGATCCGAAAATCAGGCAATGCGGACGGACTGCGGGCGTGCGAGAGCCGCCATGCGGTTGAGCACGCCCACGCGGATCGCCACCTCGGTTGCTTGCGAGCCGATGCCGCGTGCCCACAGGCGATTGCCCGTGAGCGTCGTGAGCCGATACATCAGGTTCTCGACCAGCGAGCGGCGGTGGTAGCCGCAGGCCTTCTTCCATTTCCCTCGCCCGTTTCGCGCAATGGCGTCGATGGCTTCGTTGCGCCACTGCGCGCCAGGCGTTCTCTCAGACCAAGGCGCAGCCCCTTCGCGCGGAGGGATCGACGGTTGCGCGCCGCGGGCCTCGATTTGAGCGTGGCACTGCCTCGTGTCATACGCACCGTCACCGCCGACGGTTCCGATGGGCACGTCTGCGGGGATCTGATCGAGCAGATCGGGCAACACGTCGGCATCCGGAGCATCCTGGTGAGTCATCAGTGCCGCGGATACCTGGCCGGTCTTCGCGTCCAGAGCCAGATGCACCTTGCGCCAGGTGCGCCGCTTCGAATAGCCGTGTTTGCGCACCTTCCATTCGCCTTCGCCATACAGCTTCACGCCGGTGCTGTCCACCAGCAGGTGCATCGGTTCGCCGGTGTACGAGGCGGGCAATGTCACCTCAAGCTCCTGAGCGCGGCGGCTCAACGTCGTGTAGTTGGGTACCGGCAGGTCGAGAAAAGCGAGCTCGCGCAGGCTACGCGCGAAACCCTGAAGGGCCCGCAGAGGCAGATGGAAGACTTGCTTGAGCCCGAGCAGCATCTGAATCGCTGCGTCCGGGTAGACGTGCGGCCGCCCCCGCCTGGGCGCTCCGCCCTGGGGCGCCATGTTCAGTACGCTCTGGTCAATCCACATCGTCACGTCGCCCCTGGCAATCAAGCCAGCGTTGTACTGCGCCCAGTTCCTGACGCGATAGACGCCTTTGGGCTCGCTTCGCTTGTGTACATCCTTGCGCATCTTCTCGGGAAAAGATCGAGAATCTACGCAAGTCCGCGAAGAGTTAACAGAGGTACCAGCCTAACTGTTGCGCGTAAACGTCAGCCCGCGCGGCAGCCGGATTTATGCAACAACACCGCGGTAACGCACTACTTGAAGCGTAAGCAGCAGGTACTAAAGACCTTATAGCGTGGATTGGGATGCTATCCCCTAGATGCCGGCCCCGACGATCAAGACATCGAAATGTTCGGACGCCTTCGACCCGGCCTTTTCGGGAAACACTCGTTCTGTCATTCATTTACCCCAACTTGTAGATTGATTGGCGGACCGACTCCTATTGCAGGCCACCAACGCCCGGAAAGACGATCACGCTGCGTGCGACATGTCCTGATTGCATCGCGCTGAAGCCCTCGTTGATCGCGTCCAGCGGCAGACGCCGCGAGATCAGTTCGTCCAGCAGCAGCTTTCCCTGCATGTACAGTTCGACCAGCCTGGGGATATCGAGGCTCAGGCGATTCGAGCCCATCAGGGATCCCTGAATGCGCTTTTCGCGGAGGAAATCCGTGGCCGGCAACTCGATCTTGAGTCCCGGCTTGAACAGGCCGATCACCGTAGCGGTCCCGCCCGGTGCCAGCATCGCATAGCACTGCTCGGCGGTCTCCTTGCGGCCGATACATTCGAAAGCGTGGTCCACGCCCCCTCCGGTCAGGGCCAGGACCCGCTCGGCCGCATCGGAATCCGCCGCGTTGACGACGTCCGTGGCACCGAATTTCCGCGCCATTTCGAGCTTGTCGGGGAGCATGTCGACGGCAATGATGCGGGCGGCGCCGGCAATGGCCGCGCCGTTGACTACGGACAGCCCGACTCCGCCGCATCCGACCACAACCACGCTGCTGCCGGGCGCTACCTTCGCGCTATGGAATACGGCTCCGGTTCCTGTGATGACGGCGCAGCCAAGCAGCGCAGCGCGGTCCAGCGGCATGTCATGGCGGATCTTCACCAGTGCATTCGCATGGACCAGGATTTTTTCCGCGAATCCCGAGAGTTGAATACCTGGCTGACAGGATTGCCGGCCAGCGTCAGGCGACTGGCCTTCCCGGGCGGCATCTTCACCTCCGGATCCTGGCACAGGACCTGGTGGCCGGACACGCACACTGGACAGTGGCCACAGTAGACGGAAAGGCATCCCACCACGTGGTCGCCCGGACGCAGTCCGGAAACGTGCGAGCCAACCGCCTCCACCACGCCCGATACTTCATGCCCCAGCACGGCTGGGAGCGGCAAGGGATAAGTGCCCTGCATCATATGCAGATCGCTATGACACAGACCCACGGCCGCAGTGCGCACCAGCACCTCATGCGGGGCCGGTTGCCCGATGGCGATTTCATGAATGGCAAGCGGTGCGCCAACTTGCTCCAGTAGAGCCGCTTTCATTTGTCTCTCTCCTTGGTCTGGCTGCGTTGCGCTACACCCCGGGGCAACCGGAAGGGCTCGCTGCAGTTGCGGAACGTCAGTATCTTGCAGCCTGGGACCCCCGCGTCCGCCATCGACCGGCAGGGCCGCGCCGGGCCCCTTCATGCTCAGCACCCGCGAAGTCAATCAATCCAGCGTCAGATGAGCCGTCCGGATGACTTCTCCCCACTGCTTTCGCTCGCTTGCCACGAATGCGGCGAACTTCTCTGGTGGCTGGCCTCCCGCAACGCCCCCCATTTCGCGGATCTGGGCCTGCAGCTCCGGATCGCGCATGACCACGGCAAGCTGCTGCTCCAACTGGGAGACGACCGCCGGCGGCGTCTTGGCAGCAACGAAGATGCCGATCCACGCAGTCGAGAGGAAACCGTCAAAGCCGGCCTCCACCATCGTGGGTGCCTCTGGCAGGCTCGGCATGCGCTGCGCCGAAGTCACGGCGAGCGCGCGCAGCTTTCCCGAGCGGATATGCGGCAGTGCCTGTGTCAGGTTGTCGAACTGGAATGTCGTTTCCCCTGCCACCAATGCCGTGGTGGCAGGCGTGGAACCCTTGTATGGCACGTGAATGGCATCGGTGCCGGTGCGCATCTTGAAGAGTTCGCCCACAAGATGGCTGGTCTGGCCAATACCAGCTGAGCCGAAGGAAAGTCTACCGGGTTGTTGCCTGAGTTGCGCGACCAGGTCGGCCACGCTCCTGATGGGCGACTGGGCATTTACCACCAAGACATTGGGAAAGGCGATGATGTCGGTGACCGGGGTCAGATCCGACGGCGCATAGGTGAGGTGCTTGTAGGCGCTATAGTTGATCGCTTGCGGGCCGACATTGCCCGCCAGCAACGTGTAGCCGTCGGCCGGCGCACGCAGCGCTGCCTGCGTTCCGATGATGCCGCCGCTGCCGGGGCGGTTGTCGACGACGACGGACTGCCCGAGGCGCGCGCTGAGTTTCCTGGCCAGCAGCCGGATTGGAATATCGATGGTGCCACCTGCCGCGCCCGGCACAACGATTGTGACCGGCCGCTTTGGCCATGTCGTATCCGGCTGCGTGCCGGCAGTGGCAGACAGCGCCGTCGCGGTCAGGGCGCAGACGAGCGAAAGGGCGAGGTGCTTTTTCGGGGGCGTTGCATGCATAGGTCTTCTCCACTTGGTTCCGTCGATGTCCTTGCCGTACTACATTGGGGGAGCGTACATGGTGGCGGCAAAGCGCCCGAGATGCGTGGCGGCATTGCCCAAAAGCAGCTCATTGCCGATCAGCCGCTTGCTGTAATGGCTGATGGCTGTCTCGTCCTGCAGGCCGATGGCGCCATGCAACTGCAAGACATCCAGTGCGATACTGCGGCCGGCGGTACCGGTCATGTACTTGGCCGCGCTGACGCGGCGCTCGCGTTCCGCCGGTTGCACGGTATCCCAGTCTGCCAGTGCCTGCCGCACCAGATGGTGCGCGTTGTTCCATGCGCGGTAGTGTTCAGCCACGCGGTGCTGGAGGACCTGTTGTTCCGACAAGGTGCGACCGAATTGCTTGCGTGTACGCAGGTATTCGACCGTGATGCCCAGTGCGCGCCGCATGGCGCCGACGCTCTCCGCGCAGAGCGCTACCGTGGCCAGTGCCAGGGCCTGTCGAATGGACGCGGGGGCATGTTCGGGGCCGGCGAGCAATGCGGCGCGCGTCAGCACCACGCCGTCCAGGTGCAGGTCAGCCGCGCTGCGCCCGTCGTGGAGCTGATAAACGCGTTTGCCAATGCCGCCGATGTTTGCCGGCACGTCGAACAGGCCGATGCCGCCGTCACTCAGACACGCTGCCACGACAAAGCGATGGGCCTGGGCGCCACCCATCACCATCGGATTGACACCATCCAGAAGCCAGCCTTCGCCGGTGCGCTGCGCCGTGATCTTCGGCCGCGGTATCCGGCCATCGCCGGCGCCGTCACCGCAAGCCAGCGCGCAGCGGGTCTGTCCGCTCGCCAGAGCCGCCAACAGCGCGTCGCGGACTGGGCCATGCGGCGCGGCGAGCAGCGCCTGCGTGGCGAGCACCGCGCTCCACGGCAGCGGTTCCAGAACCAGCGCTTCGCCCAGCGCTTCGATGATCGGCAGCAGGTCTGCAATGGTGTTGCCCAGGCCTCCGGCTGCCTCCGGAATGGCCAGGCCGGTCAGGCCAAGTTCGGCCAGGCCGGTCCACGCTGCTTCATCGAAGCCTCCATGCGTGCCGATGATCTTCTGCCTGCGCTCGAAGCTGTAGTGCTTGCCCAGCCAGCGGCGTACGGTATCGGCCATCATGGCCTGCTGTTCGCCCAGGTGATCGGCACGCGGGCCGTCGATTTCGGTCTGTCCGGCAAAGATCGCCTTGGCGATGATCTGGAGCTGTATCTCGGAGGAGCCGCCGGCCAGTGAACTGCCGCGGTAACGCCACATGTGCAGGGCCAGGTTCCCGGCGTGCCCGGTCAGCCCGTCGCCTGGCCTGCCCTCGACGGCTTCCGGATCGAACGCCAGGGACGCGGTGCCATGGGCATCCATGCTGAACAGGTGCAGGTCCTGCAGCAACTGGATGCCTTCGAGTTTCAGCAGGGAAGCTTCCAGTTGGGGACTACCGCCTTGCGCGGCCTGCTGCACGGCAGGCCACCACGCCGCCTCGAGTGCGCGCATGCGAATGTCCAGGGTGGCGTGGCGGCGCCTGAACAGGGCGTGCTCCATGCGTAGCGCCGGATCGTCGCCGCCGTGCTGCTGCTCGACCAGCACCGCGGCTCGGGAGAGTTCTGCCTTGCACTCGGCCACCCGTGCCACAAACAGGCGCTCGATGACCAGCAGGCCCTTGGCGATGGCCCAGCCTGAATTCTCCATACCGACCAGGTTTGCGGCCGGGACACGCACATCATCAAAGAACATCTGGACGTGAAGGTGCGAGCCATTGATATAGCGGATGGGACGTACCGTCACGCCGGGCGAGCGCAGATCGATCAGCAGCACCGAAATCCCGTTCTGCTTGCGTTGCGCGGCAGTGTCCGTGCGTGCCAGCACCAGAGCCCAGTTGGCCCAATGCCCGAGGCTCTGCCAGATCTTGGTGCCATTGACGACCCACATATCGCCATCGCGGCGCGCTACAGTGCGCAGCGATGCCAGGTCCGAGCCGGCATCGGGCTCGGAGTACCCCTGCGCCCAGAAGTCGTCGAAGGTGAGCATGCCGGGCAAGAAGCGCCGGCATTGTTCAGGCGTGCCATGGCGGATCAGCGTAGGGCCGATCGTGTCGATACCCAGGTTCTCCACATAGGGCGCGTCGCTTGCAGCGAGTTCCTCCCGGAAAATGGCCTGCTCCACCAGCGACCAGCCCGGGCCGCCGTGCTCGCGTGGCCAACCGGGCGCAGCCCAGCCGCGCGCGTGCAGGATGCGGTGCCATCTGGCAGCCTGCTCGCGCGTGACGAGGCAGTGCGCGCGCGTGGCGGCGCGGATGTCGGGCGGAACTGCCTCGTGCAGGAAATCGCGGATCTGCTTGCGCAATGTTTCCAGAGAGCTACCGGGCGTGCCGGTGTTCGGGAAATCTGGCATGGTCATTCCTTCTATGAGAACGCTATTGGATCTGTGTGCCGCCCGAACGGGGCTCCCGTCCTGTATCAGGCCCGGCGTTCGTGGCGAACTTCGGCGCATCTTCGACGTACGTGCCACAGCCAGTGTTCTGACGCTCGATCAGCGCAGCAAGGATGCCGCTTTAGGCATGCATGCCGGGCCGGGATCGACAGGCGAGAAGCTTGCTCGCGCGGGCGGCCCACCGGCCTCCCATCGTGCAGATCATGCCGCCGAATGCCTGCAGCACGACGTCGTTGCAGGGCTTTGCGCCAAGCGGTCCGGTGCGGCCTTCAGGAAAGTACAGCGGTTCAGTCTCATCGTGTCTCCGCGCGATATCTTTGCCGGGATCCGCCGACTTTCGCGGCAGTGGCCCCACTATTGCCCCGGCGCCCTTAAATGTCCAAGATCGTTTTTTGATGCCGGATATAGAATCTGGATATACCCCGCCTGCCGGCGAATTGCTGGTGGTGCCGCAAGGCGAGCCGCGCATTGCGGCCAGGTACGTGCTGCTGCGCGACCGGCCGGACCTCGGTAGAATCGCTCACGGCGTCGCACGCAAGATGCGCCGCCTTGCCCCATGCCGGTGCAGTATCCCGCGCGCCGAGCGGCGCGGCCGGCATGTCCGCACGGACCCAAGGAAAACAACATGAGCGACGAGAGTTTGACCCCCTCTCCCGAGAGCAAGCCTGTTCTCGACTACGCATGCGGAGACGCGCCGGCGCCAGGCAGCGCGGTTGAGATCGTGCCGGGCGTGCTATGGATCCGCATGCCCATGCCGTTTGCGCTGAGCCATATCAACCTGTGGGCGGTGCGCGACGGCAAGGGGTGGGCCGGGGTCGACGCCGGGTTGCAAACCAGCGAAACCGCCGCCGCCTGGCGCGATCTCTTCGCGCAGGAGGGCGCGCTGGCGGACGGCCTGACCCGGCTCTTCGTCACGCACATGCACCCCGACCATATCGGCATGGCCGGCTGGCTGACCCGCAAGTTCGCCTGCCGCCTGTGGATGACCCGGCTGGAGTACCTGAACTGCCGCGTGCTCGCGGCGGACACGGGCCGCGAGGCGCCCGAAGACGGCGTGCGCTTTTATCGCCGCGCGGGCTGGGACGACAACGCCATCGAGGCCTACCGCGTGCGCTTTGGCGGCTTCGGCAAGTACGTCCATGCCTTGCCCGACAGCTACCGGCGCTTGCGCGATGGCGAGAACCTGACGATTGGCGAGCACCAGTGGCGGGTCGTGGTTGGCAACGGCCACTCGCCCGAACACGCCTGCCTGTATAGCGAGGCATTGAAGATCCTGATCAGCGGCGACCAGATCCTGCCGCGCATCTCTTCCAATGTCTCCGTCTTCCCGACCGAGCCCGATGCCGATCCGATGGGCGACTGGCTGGCGTCGCTCGCCAAGCTGCGCCAGGAAGTACCGGACGACGTACTGGTGCTGCCGGCGCACAACGAGCCGTTCCGTGGCCTGCACGCGCGCGTCGCTTACCTTGAGCGCAGCCAGCATCAAGCGCTCGACCGGCTGCGCGCGGCGCTGACCGAGCCAAGGCGGGCGGTGGATGTGTTCGGCGAGCTGTTCTCCCGTCCCATCGGTGGCGAGCCCGCGCTGCTGGGCATGGCAACCGGCGAGAGCATTGCCCACCTGAACTATCTCGTGCATCGGGAAGAGGCCGTGATGGAGGTGGGCGCGGACGGCATCGCGCGGTATCGCAAGGCTTGATGGCCCGGTGGATGGGGCGGGCAGGACGGCCAGGTTCAGACGTCGTTGACCGCCGTCCGCTCGCCACTCTCTTCACTACGTCCAGATCCTGCTGTTGGCGATCGTTAATTCTGGGAGTGGAAAGAGATTGGGGGAGGCGCTCGTCTACGTGCTCAATCGGAGCTCTGGCGATCGGAAGTATGGGTACTTGTCGAAAAATCGCTCCTCCAGCTTGCCATCTATTGAGACTTGCATAAATGATGACATCACCACAACTCGGCCTGCTTCCAGCACGCGGCAATGATGTTGGCGCGTTGCTGTGCGCTGCGCAGCCGATTGCGGGCGGTCGTTTTGAGTTCGGCGAGCGAGTGTGGGCAGTAGTTGGCCAGAGCATGGCGGC